>WTKI01000296.1:6604-11456 GCA_011524425.1 Altererythrobacter sp.
GAAGGCATGATCCACGGGGTCGAAATCAGCGATGGCAAAGCCAATTGGTATCGAAACAGATATGTTGCAACGCCATTGCTGGATGTCGACGAAATAACCAATGAGAACCGATTGGTCCGCGGCAATTCGCTAGCTAACACGCACATTGTCGGTCATGCCGGGAAGGTTCTCGCGCTTCAGGAAACACAAGTACCAATCGAATTGACCACAGAGCTCGACACAGTCGGCCCTTATGATTTTGGCGGCAAGCTTGAGCGCAACATGACCGCGCACCCGAAGATATGCCCGAAAACAGGTGAGATGCTGTTCTTTGGCTATGGCATTATGCCACCATTCCTGACTTACCACCGCGTCGCGGCAAACGGGGATCTGGTTCAAACAGAGATCATCGATGTGAAGGCTGCGACCATGGTCCATGACTTCGCGATTACTGAGAACTATGTTCTGTTCCTCGATTTGCCGATGCTTTGGGATCTCAAGAAATTGTCTCAACCGGGCATCCCGATCTCCTATGACGAAAGTTATGGCGCACGAATTGGTGTGATGCCGCGCACTGGCAACAGCAATGATGTGCGTTGGTTCGAGATTGAACCTTGCTACATCTATCACACGATGAATGCCTTTGAGCGCGGAACCAAGCTTGTGTTCCATGCGCCAAAACTGGTGGGCTATACCTCTGTCGGGATGAAAAACCCGCCCATTCCCAAGCTGCATCGATGGACGCTCGATCTTGCTGACGGATCTGTGCATGAAGAGCAGGTTGACGATCTGGGAGTGGACTTTCCGATTACGTCTCCAGACTTCGTTGGGCAATCGCACAAGCATGGCTTTGCTGCAGAGTTTGACACCAAAGGAGCGCCATACATCCTTGGCTATCACAAATATGATTTGGAGACGGGAAATCGTAGCGCGCATCGTCTAGGCGCAGGCCGGACAGGCAGCGAAGCCAGCTTTGTCCCTTCGCAAAATGCTACAAATGATGATGACGGTTATCTGATGACATTCGTCTTTGATGAGGCTGAAGGCAAAAGCGAACTGGTAATCTTGAACGCTAAGGAAATGGATGATGAGCCTTTGGCCCGGATCCATTTGCCGGTGCGTGTCCCCACGGGCTTTCATGGCAGCTGGATCCCTTCCGAGGCTTGAGCAGAGGCTTGATCGCGCCTGCGCTTAGAATGCAGGAGCAACTGGCATTGCCTAGGCATCCATAAGCGCTCATGTAACCGCACCAGCAAAGGAAGCTCGACGAATTGAGCGATCGGATCGATCCATGGGGGGAGCAAGATGAGCCAAGTGTCGCAAGGCAAAAAAGTAACGCTGTTTCGTATGGTGATGCCTGATCATTTATGTCCCTCAGGGCTCAAGGCAAAATGGCTGCTGGAAAGCCAGGGCTATGCAGTCGATGACCGTCATCTCACCACGCGAGCTGAAACGGATGCTTTCAAAGAAGAGCATAGCGTCGCTACCACCCCGCAAGCCTGGATCGATGGCAAACGCATTGGCGGCTATACGGACTTGCGAGCGCACTTTGGGAAGCATGTGAAACAGCAGGGCGAGACCACGTACCGCCCCGTTATAGCGCTGTTTTCAATGATGGCACTCATGGCGCTTTGCGCCTCCTATCTTGCAACGCAGCAGCCGGTTTCCATCCTCACTGCAGAATGGTTTGTCAGCTTCTCCATGTGCGCGTTGGCCTATCTCAAATTGCGCGATGTGGAGAGCTTCTCGACGATGTTCCTGAACTATGATCTGCTTGCAAGGCGCTGGGTCCCTTACGGCTATGTCTATCCGTTTGCAGAAGGCCTTGCCGGAGTGCTGATGACAGCACAAATCCTCAATGTGGTTTCGATTCCCGTCGCACTGTTCATCGGTTCAATAGGGGCCGCCAGCGTGTTCAAGGCGGTCTACATCGACAAGCGCGAGATCAAATGTGCTTGTGTAGGCGGAGACAGCAATGTGCCGCTGGGCTTCGTTTCTCTTACAGAAAACCTGTTTATGATCGGGATGGCAATCTGGATGCTGGCTAAACCTGGGCTTGCAGTTTAACGTCAGGGCGAGCGCCGGTTTTTTCAGACTAACTGGGCATGCCAATCTGGATTTGCTGTCAGTCTTTAGCTCGTCTCTGCTTTCGCCCCGGAAAACCTGTGCCTTTGCCAAGATCCAACTGGCGAAAAGACAAGCAAGGCGGGGCAAATCAGAGAATCCCGTAACTTTGACAACACTCCAGATGAGCGCAAACTTAATCCGACAACGCCGCGGCGACAAGGATTGCACATTGCTCGTCAATCTCAGGTAAAGCGCCGCTGACCCCCACTCCCCCAATGTGTTTGCCGTTTCGAAACAGAGGGACGCCGCCAGCCACACTTGTCATATCGGGTAAGTCAGTGAGCCCACTTGCTCCGCTTGCTGATTGCGAGATTTCCTCAACCTGTCTCGTCGAAAAAGGAAAGCGCGCTGAGGTTCTCCCTTTAAGCATTGCCAGGTCTACCGATCCAGGCATTGCTCCATCCATGGAGACAAAATATTTGAGCTGACCGCCCAGGTCATAAACAGCAATTGAAAAGGGTGGCCAGCCATTCTCTTTCACAACCGAAACACAGGCTGCCACAATCGCTTCGCTTTCATCAACGCTAATTCCCTCATGCGCTGACAGGGAAGCAGAAGGAGGGGCTAGCAAAGCTGACGCGGTGACTAAGGTGCAAACCGCTCGAACCAATCTTACCATGCTATGTCCCCCCTCCCCTCAAACTTACTCTATCGTCCAGCCCTAATATCTAAATCCAAGCGATAAATACCATTCGGCCGGACGATTGAAGACCCCTTCAGTATACCCGACACCTGGTTGGAAAAAGCCGGTAATGAGGTTCACTTCATCAGTAATGTTCCGGCCACCTACGGTAACGGAATACCGTTCGCTGGAGTCTTCCCAAGTCAATGAAGCGTTGAGCAAGAAAACCGATGGAGCCAACAGCGCAGCCGTGTTTTCTGCATTGTTGAATATTTCCGTCTTAAACGTCCCATCAACTCTGGCTGTGAACCCTCCAGAACCGCCGGTGAGCATCTCATACTCTATCCCTCCATTCAGCGAGAATTCCGGGGTGTTAGCAAGCTCTGGGCCAATCGGAAACGGCGGAGGATCGCGGTAGGAGGCATCAAGATAACTCCCAGCGAGGTTAAATCTGAGCCCGTCAGTAGGCTCCAGCAAGATCTCAGCCTCGACACCTCGGATCCGAGCAGATGCAGCATTAGTTGTGACTGGCGCGACACCTTGCTGAATTACCAACTGCAAGTCATCAAAATCGGTCTGGAACAACGCCAGGTTTATGCGTCCAAAATCAAAATCAAACTTGGCACCCAATTCAAAGTTTGTGGCGCTTTCTTCATCGAATGGAAGCGGCGTCTGATTGGGCTGGAATGCGGTGGTTCGTCCAGTAAAGCCTCCGCTTTTGAAACCTGTAGAAATTGACGCGTAAACCAGCGCACTGCTCGAGAAACGGTGATCCAGAGAGATCAAGTAGCTGACATTGGAAAAGTCGGCGGTCGCAACACCTGTGCTGAGGGAGTTGCAATTATTCACCACAAATCCTGGTGCAACCATTAAGGCATTGGCAATCCCGCAGTCTAAATGGACTTGGTCATAGGTTTTGGTTTCATCAGTGTAGCGAATTCCGCCAGTGACATTGGTATAAGGACCGACTTCGACGGTGACTTGAGCAAAGAACGCAAGTGCTTCGTTGTCGATCGAGTTGGTTTGATCAAGAGCTGCAAGCCCATGGAGGAGCGGAACCACCACCTGGTCCACTCCTTGTTCTTCGAAATAGTAAGCGCCTAAAACACCGTTCAATATACCGGTATTGAACAGCACTTGAAGTTCCTGGCTGAACTGCTGATGTTCAAAAATATTGGTGTGAGCGTCCAGCACAAATGGCGAATGGTCAGGGTCCTGGCCGAATACGGAGTCTAGGTCGCGATAGGCTGTGATCGACTTCAATGAGAGCGCGTCGCTAAGACTGGCTTCGATCGTCCCGCTTATGCCCCAAACTTCAGACCGGCTGCCTCCCGGACCTGTCGCATAAGTCGAAAAATTGTCGCCTATAACGAAATTCTCGTTGTTGTAGGCGGTAGTGGCAGCCTCAAAGCCGAAAATATTGTGTAATCCGACAAGGTTAGGAGCAAAATCATTCCCTGTGACAGGATTCGGCCCGCCACCGGGCTGCGACAGATCATCTGCAAACACGTCGAGCAGAACAAGCGCCGGGGCAGTTTCGTCCGCATCGGCATAATCGCCTGCAATGGTAATTGTGAAATCTGAGGAAGGCTCCCAAACCAAAGTACCGCGTGCAGACCAGTTGTTTTCATTGCCCGGCCGTTCACCCGGTTCCGGGAATGCAATTGCTCTACCGCCCGCAATAAGCGATCCAGGAGCCAGGCCGGTCGAGTTTCCGCTCAGCAGCGCGCCTGTACGCTCGTCAAACACTGTAATTCCAGCAATTGCTGCTTCCAATCCAACAAGGTCAGGATTGTCGGCAAAGAAGTCTCGAAACCTGCCATATCCATCCTGGCGCTTCCGCGAAAATGCAACACCTGCAAAAATGTTGTCTGTTATGGGACCGCTAAGGCTCGCAGCAAGATCTAAGCGGTTGAAACTGCCGATCGTCGCGCTGGCAGCCATTCTTGTCTCGTCCGAGGGCTTCTTGGAAACCAACTGGACAGCACCGGCGATGTTGTTGCGCCCAAACAACGTTCCTTGAGGGCCGCGCAAGACTTCAACCCTTTCCAGATCTAGCAGGTCAAACAAACCGCCGACGGAACGCGCAACATAGACGCCATCGACATAAACTCCTGTCTCTTA
>WTKI01000036.1 GCA_011524425.1 Altererythrobacter sp.
CAGGATGGCTTTCGCATTTCCAACACCATGGGCACGCTGATGCAAGATAATCTGGTTGGCGGTCAGTTGGTTTATCCCTTTGTTGACGAGCAATGGCGGGTTGATCCGGCCCGCTTGGCTCATTTGGAAGCGCGTGTCGTTGAGATCAATGCGCGCGAGGGTCATGCGCTCCACCTCTCTATCCGGCTAGGCGGGATGCTGGTGCTCGCTGGCGATGATCCGGGCCTCAAGGCATTCGAGCAAGCGGTTGAACCAGTGCAAGAGCGTTTTCCCATGCGCCTTGCCAACCATGCCGCGTTTCACTCGCCGATGATGGCCCATGTGGCGCAGATGGGGCGGGAGACATTGCCGGTATCGCTGTTTCAAAACCCATCCATTCCGATGATCGATGGGCGCGGGCACATCTGGTGGCCGTATGCCTGCGATATGGCCGAACTGCATGACTACACATTGCGTACGCAAGTGGTGGAGCATTACAACTTCACCCATGCCATCCGGATCGCAGCATGCGAATTTGCGCCTGACCTGTTTATTGTTGCAGGTCCGGGCAACACGTTGGGCGGGGCAGTGGCGCAGTCGCTGATCGCGGCGGATTGGGCCGGATTGGACACCAAACAGACTTTCCTTGATCGCCAGCAAAGCGATGAACCCATCCTTGCTTCGATGGGCCTTGCCGAGCAGCGCGCCGCAGTGGCCTAGCGAGTCAAACGCCGATCACTCGCCTTTGAATTGAGCCGGGCGTTTTTCCAGAAACGCTTTCATCCCTTCAGCGGAGTCCGCGCTGCCTGCTGCAATTCTTTGGCCCTCTGCTTCAATGTGCAGAGCAGTGTTGAAGTCATTGTCCAATCCAGAGCGGATATTGTGCTTCATCTGTGATAAAGCGACTGTCGGGCCCCCAGCAAGGCGGGCAACGAGCGCTTCGGCCTCTGCCACCACCGCGTCGTCATCAACACATTTGTAAATCAAGCCAATACGCTCGGCTTCTTCACCGTAAATCCGCTCGCCAAGCATCATCATTCGGTTGGCATGCGCAGTCCCAACAAGGCGCGGAAGCATCCAGCTAGAGCCTCCATCTGGCACGAGGCCGATATTGACGAAAGCTTGCAAGAAATAGCCACCTTTTCCAGCCAGCGTAAAGTCAGCCGCCAACGCGATGGAACAACCGATGCCGGCGGCAGGACCGTTGACCGCTGCGACGACCGGCATAGGCAGCGTCGCAAGCGTTTTCATCATCGGATTGTAGTGTTTGGAAAGCGACAGATATGTGCGGTTGCCACCTTTGATCGGGCTTTTGCTGTTCGCCGCCAGATCAGCACCGGAACAAAAGGCGCGACCTTCGCCCTTAATCAACAAAGCGCGCGCGCCATCGAGCTGCATTGTCGCTGCGAAAATTTCATCAGCCATTTCTGGCGGGCATGCATTAAGGCGTTCAGGGCGATTAAGCGTCAGCGTTGCAACGCCATCAGCGATATCCAGTTTGATCGTTTCGAATGCGCTCATGGCCTCGGTCCTTATGTTCTGTCTGATGAAGTTGGGTCCTCCTGAAGGCAGAGCACTGTGCTTCGCAACCACTTATTTTGTGAGCGTGCCGCGTTGAACAGATTGCTCAATCAACGTGACGCTACGGTTTGCTGAGGCACCGCTTCCTTGGCGAATCTCTAAATTGAACGGCCTCCCCAAATTTCCTAGCTAGCTTTCGCTGGGTACCGTTCCCTATGAAGGGAGAGAGCGACGCAGATACCTCGCTTCGATGTGACAGGACGTGTGATGGATCAAATTGAGTCGTTCCCGGAAATTCGCGAAGCGGTGCGGCGTTTGTGCGCGGATTTTCCAGGCGAGTATTGGCAGAAGCTTGATCGCGAACGCGCCTATCCAACGGATTTTGTGAAAGCGCTAACCGATGCTGGCTTTCTGTCTGTCTTGATCCCTGAAGAATATGGTGGCTCTGGCCTTGGCCTTCAGGCGGCATGCGCTGTGCTGGAAGAAACTCATCGTTCAGGCTGTAATGGCGGGGCGTGCCACGCGCAGATGTACACGATGGGGACGCTGCTCAAGCACGGCTCCGAGGAACAGAAGCAACGCTACCTTCCAGCGGTGGCGAGCGGCGAATTGCGCTTGCAAGCTTTCGGCGTGACAGAACCGGGGGCTGGCACGGACACCACGCGGATCAACACTTTCGCTCGGCGCGAAGGCGATCACTATGTCGTAAGCGGGCAGAAAATCTGGATCAGCCGTGCAGAGCATTCTGATC
>WTKI01000187.1 GCA_011524425.1 Altererythrobacter sp.
CAATCAGACGACCGCTTATTCAATTGTCCGCGCAGTTCGTCTCACCTCTACTGAGCCAAGCGGCAGCGAGTGTTGAGGTCGAAGCCATCAAATCCGGGCGCTCAATCACACAGGCGTGCGCCGCAATTCAATCGGAAGGGTCTGAAGCTGTTCGCCTCTTCGCGACCTTGGGAAATCGAGACCAGATGTATGATCGGCATTGGGCCTTGGCGGACGGTGCCCCGGAACCCTCGAAATGTCGGAAAATGAACTTCATCCGCGCGGATAAGGGCGATCTGCACACCCATCTCGAATTCAGACAAGTGTCGCAACTGGACCAAGCTTCATCTGGGTCGCTTGCCTTCTGGGTCCGATGTCCATCGCGAGCTTCAAAGAGCGTGACCGTTCCCTTTTTGGCGCTTATTGCCGACTATCTTCCTGAGGCCGTGCATGGCTCGATCGAGATGCCCGCTGGCGCTGTCAGCCTCGACAATCAGATCCGGATAGTATCGCGTGACCTTGGCGAGTGGACCTTATGCCAGACAAGACTTGAGGCGGTCTCCAACGGCGTTTGCCACGGAAGAATGCGGCTATTTAACGAGGGCGGAGAATTGCTCGCTCTGGCAGAACAATCCTGTGTTGTGATCCCCATTCAGTCGGCAGTGCCATCGGCAACCCCAACGCCTTCCTAATGACCGAGAAAATGAGCCAGGAGGCGGGCGAACCCCTTGGGATCTTCGAGCTCTGGAAAATGGCCGACGTGGTCCAGTCTCACAAGATCACAATCCCTGGCCAGTTCGAGCGATGAGGCTTTGTCCGTTGGCATGTGAGACCCATCCTGCTCCCCCCATATCGCCAAAGTGGGCTGCTCTGGCGGCGTGAAGGGCGTTGTTTCCTGCCGCATATAGTTTTGGAACATCGTCGGCAGTGCAAATGTCGCCCCTTCATCAAAGGCATGCGCGGTGCAGGTGCAGAAGTGATCGACCGCGGGCGTGTCTGCCATCGAAAGCTCATACCATTGGGGCGCGCGCCGCCTCATCATGCTGGGGAATACAATCTGACCAATGAAAGGCGTGCTGATGATGCCTTTGGGATCGCGGCGTTTCTTCCATGCCATTTCCTGTGACCAAGAGGGGGCCTGAATGGCAACAAGCTCACTGCAAAGCTCAGGGAAGCGCGAGGCGACATCCAAGGCTGCGTATGTTCCGCCGCACGAGAATGCGAGGATTGCCCGTTCACCAGCGACCGAGCGCAGGAACCGCGCGACACCATTGTTCACGGGCTGAAATTGGAAGTCATATCCCGGTTTGGGCACCGAAAAGCCATTACCGGGGGCCTCAAATGCTATGACGGTGAATTGATGCTTGAGCGTGTCGATCAAGCCATCGTAGACCTCAAGCGTGGCCGGACCATCGCATAGAAACACGATAGATTGACCGCGGCCGACTTTGCGATAGCGGATCAGGCATTCATCATCTTCATAGAACGCGATGCCGGTACACGAACGCGATGGTGGACCTGACCTCGCCCACTCAATCCGCTCTCGCCAGCCCCTGCTTTCCAGCTTTGCGGCCCACCTCGAAAAGATCATCCCTAACCTCCGCCCAAAGGCACTAAGACAGCCGACATGGCAACTCTACCGATAGGGCCCGCTTCATCGAGAAGGGCACCTTCGCCCAGGGCAATCCCAGCCTTTGTCCAAGTGGTCTTGGGGCGAATGCCGATAAATTTGCCAATTGGGTGACGCGAGAGTGCGATTTGAAGATTGACGTTCGGATCGGCGAGGATCGGGCTTTTTGGCCGGGCAAGACCGTGGGTCCAGTCGGCCGGTCCTAAGACACTTGCCAATGGAGTCATCCCGGGAACGAGTTCGTCCTTGTGGCTAAACCAGATCGTGCCGTCAGGAGCGGGGCGGACCTCGAAATTGTCCATCAACCAGGGGCCTCCATGGGGAGCGGTTCTGGGCGCTATGGGTTCGATTTTTCCGGGATCGAGCGGTTGTATCTCGGGTTCGACCACATCTGCGCATTCCGACCCGCGAATAAAGCAAACCGTGGCGCTTGCAGTTTGCTTGCCACTGACGTTCACGCGGTTGGTAAGCACGCTGGAGCGGCGTCCCTTGCGCGCAATGCTCGGCTCTGTTCTGAGTTTGCCAAGAGGCGTTGGTTTCCAAAACTCGATTGAGGCGGAGTAGGCCAGGCCAAGGTCTTCGCTTTGCGCAATCTGCTCAAGCTCTGCGACCATCAGAGCGGCCACCCCTCCACCCTGT
>WTKI01000140.1:0-7095 GCA_011524425.1 Altererythrobacter sp.
AGGGCCGGTGACGTAGTCACCATATTCTGCGGTGTTGGAGATGGAATAGCGCATATTCGCAATTCCGCCTTCATACAGCAGATCAACGATCAGCTTGGTTTCGTGCAAGCATTCGAAATAGGCCATTTCCGGTGCGTAGCCCGCTTCCACCAGCGTTTCGAAACCTGCCTGGATCAGATGGGTGATACCGCCGCAGAGCACGGCTTGCTCGCCAAAGAGGTCAGTCTCGCACTCTTCCTTGAAATTGGTTTCAATAACGCCAGAGCGACCGCCGCCGACGCCAGAGGCATAAGCCAGCGCGACATCATGTGCGCTGCCGCTTGCGTCCTGATGGACAGCAATCAGGCAAGGAACGCCGCCGCCGCGCTGATACTCGCTGCGCACAGTGTGTCCGGGGCCCTTGGGCGCGATCATGATGACGTCGATATCTTCAGGCGCTTCGATCAGACCGAAGTGAATGTTGAGGCCGTGAGCGAATGCAAGTGCGCTGCCCGGCTTCATATTGCCTTTCAGATCGTTTTCCCAAATCGCTGCCTGATGCTCGTCAGGCGCAAGGATCATGAGAATGTCAGCCCAGGCTGCAGCTTCGCTGTTGGAGAGCACTTTGAAACCGGCATCTTCCGCTTTCTTTGCTGTCGCGGAACCTTCGCGCAGAGCAATAGCCACATCCTTGACCCCGCTATCACGCAGGTTTTGAGCGTGTGCATGGCCTTGGCTGCCATAGCCGAGCACTGCGATCTTCTTGTCTGTGATCAAGCCAAGATCAGCATCGGCGTCGTAATAAACTTTCATCTTTGGTTTCCTCTTTGGACCGTCATGCTGACGTTTTTCAGCATCCATCCAGCCGTTCGCGGCGTCGCTAGTGCAAGAATGGCCTCTGAAACAAGCTCAGAGAGACAAATTAATTCTTGGGGTGGCTTAAGTTCCTTCAGCTCCGCGCATCATACCGACTACGCCGGATCGCCCGACTTCGACCAAGCCAAGCCCGCGCATCAAAGCAATGAAGCTGTCAATTTTGCCTGGCGCGCCGGTTAGCTCGAACACAAAGCTCTCTGTTGTGGTGTCGACTACGCTGGCGCGGAAGACTTCAGCGATCCGAAGGGCTTCGACGCGTTTTTCGCCAGTGCCTTCTACTTTTATCAGCGCCAGCTCGCGCTCCACATGTGGGCCAGCTTGAGTCAGGTCGACTACTTTGTGCACTGGTACAAGGCGCTCCAGCTGGGCTTCGATCTGGTCAATCACTTGCGGCGGACCATTGGTGACAATGGTGATGCGGCTGACAGCGTGATTTTCTGTGATATCCGCCACGGTTAGGCTGTCGATGTTGTAACCGCGCGCGGTGAACAGACCAGCGATCTTCGCAAGGATGCCGCTTTCATTGTCGACGGTGACGGCAAGGACGTGCCGCTCATTGGCTTCTGTGTGAATTTTCATGTCGAGCGGCCCCTTACACCAAAGCCTTCGCTTCGTCGTCCATCGTCCCTTCGACATGGTCGCCGTACAACAGCATTTCGGTATGCGCTGCGCCTGACGGGATCATCGGGAAGCAGTTTGCTTCCTTTGAAACCATGCAATCGACGATCACAGGCCCGTCATAATCGAGCATCGCTTGGATCCCGGCGTCGAGACCTGCTTCATCCTCGATCCGGATGCCTTTCCAGCCATAAGCTTCTGCCAGCGCGACAAAGTCAGGCAGGCTGTCGGAATAGCTGTTGGAATAGCGGCCTTCATAGGTCAGTTCCTGCCACTGGCGGACCATGCCCATATATTCATTGTTCAAAATGAAGATCTTGACCGGCAGACGGTATTGGCTCGCTGTGCCAAGTTCCTGAATGTTCATCTGGATCGAGGCTTCACCGGCAATGTCGATCACAAGAGTGTCCGGATTGCCGAGTTGCGCGCCAATCGCAGCGGGAAGGCCATAGCCCATCGTCCCAAGGCCACCTGAAGTGAGCCATTTGTTGGGATCATTGAAACCGAAATATTGCGCGGCCCACATCTGGTGCTGGCCAACTTCTGTCGTAATGATCGGATTGCGATCCTTAGTCAGCGCGAACAGCCGCTCAACCGCCTTTTGCGGCATGATCATTTCTGACTTTTCCGGATAGGCAAGGCAATCACGCGCACGCCAGCCCATGATCCTCGCTTTCCATTCGCCCAGATCCTGCGCTTTCCGGTCACCCCAGACGGTGATGATCTGCTCAAGCACAGTGGCGCAATCGCCAACGACGCCCAGGTCGACGGGGACTGTCTTGTTTATGGAACTGCTGTCAATATCGATATGGATCTTAGTCGATTCAGGGCTGAATGCATCCAGGCGGCCTGTTACACGATCGTCAAAACGTGCGCCGATGCAGACCATCAGGTCGCATTGGTTCATCGCCATGTTGGCTTCGTAAGTGCCATGCATGCCAAGCATACCAAGCCAATCAGGGTGGTCGCTAGGAAAAGAGCCGAGCCCCATCAAAGTGCTGGTCAGCGGGGCTCCGGTGATATCCTGCAACTGGCGCAGAAGGCGGCTCGCCTCAGGTCCTGAATTGATCACGCCGCCGCCTGTGTAGAGGATCGGACGTTCGGCCTGCTCCAGAAGTTCGACGACTTCGATGATCTCTTCAGCAGAGGCTGCCATTCGCGGCTCGTAACGATGGGATGCGGGCTGCGCGCCTTCATGCGACACTGCAGAAGGAACAGCGATCTGAACATCTTTTGGAATATCGACTACGACCGGGCCCGGACGGCCGGTTGTAGCGATCCTGAACGCTTCACGAAGGGTAGGGGCCAGTTCTGCAGGCTCTTTGACGAGATAGTTGTGCTTGGTGCAGTGGCGCGTGATGCCAACCGTGTCCGCTTCCTGGAATGCATCTGTTCCAATCAGCCCTGTCGGGACCTGACCGGTGATCACCACCATGGGGATTGAATCCATGAACGCATCGGCAATGCCTGTGACCGCATTGGTGGCGCCGGGCCCTGAAGTGACCAGGACGACGCCGGGTTTGCCGGTAGAACGCGCATAGCCTTCTGCCGCATGGGCAGCGCCTGCTTCATGCCGCACGAGGATATGGCGAATGCGTTCATCGGCAAACAGTTCGTCATAGATTGGCAGGACTGCGCCTCCGGGATATCCGAAGACGAATTCCACGCCCTGTTCGACCAGGCAATCTACCAAAATTGCTGCGCCGCTGCGCTCGGTTGTCACGTCTAAACCTTCCACTCTGCTTGCACGGTTTTGCTTGGCTTTAACAAAAAATCGGGCCCGGTGCATGAGGGTGCACACCGGGCCTTCGCTAGCCTCGCTATTAGCATGATTATGTCATGTCAACCATTAATGATGTAATAATCTTGCGAAATAACTAAAAATATCGATAGATTCAGACTCATTTCGAGGCCAGTCCTCAGGAGGTTGCCGCCTGAACCAGGTATATTGCCGCTTGGCATAGTTGCGAGTGGCCTGACTTCCCGCTGCAATCATGTCCTCTTGTGAAAGCTCGCCGCGCAAAAAGGCGGCGATTTCCGGCACTCCTATCGCGCGCATGACAGGCAAATCAGGCGAGAGATTTCTGGCCAGCAGCGCTTTAACTTCTTCGATAGCGCCTTGCTCGAGCATCTGCTCGAACCGAAGGTCACAGCGGGCATATAACCATTCACGTGGCGGCAATAGAATGAGGGGATGCAACTCAACCTGCTTGCCGATTCCTCCGGTTTTGCGCTTTTGCCAATGACTGAGCGGCTTGCCGGTTGAACGCACGACTTCCAAAGCGCGGGCAATCCGCTGGCTATCGCTTGGATCCAATTGATCCGCACGATCTGCATCCTCGGACTGCAAGCAGGCATAGGCGTCCGCGACATCCAGCGAGCGCACAGCCTCGCGAATTGCAGGATCAATGTCTGGAATGGGGGCAATCCCTTCCAGCAAAGTGCGCATGTAAAGCCCGGTTCCGCCAACCAGTATCGGAACAGCACCGCTTGCATGCAGCCGCGCGATCTCGCTTTTGGCAGCTTCAGCCCAATCCGCAGCCGAACATGAAACCGCGCCATCCCACGCGCCAAACAGCACGTGTTCCACGCCTTGCATTTCGTCCGCATCTGGACGGGCAGAAAGCACCTGCAAATCGGAATAGACCTGCGCGCTGTCCGCATTGATAACCGCAGCCTTGCGGCCCTGCTTTTCCAGAGCCTTGGCAAGCTTGACCGCAACAGCGCTCTTGCCGCTGGCGGTTGGTCCTGCAATGAGCGCGACCGGCGGCCGTTCGCCCGATTCTGGAGATTCCTCAGTGCCCATCGTCAGGCTGATAGCAGACCCGACCCATGTGGAAAGCGTCGAGCAGCTACCAGAGTGGTTGATCGAAGCGGATGTAGCTTTGGCCGTGCGCCATTTGGGTGATGGCCTGTTCGAGTTCGATTTTCCAATCGGTTCAGCCGAGTTGCTGGATCGTATTCTGGACGAATATCTCAAAGCTGACGCAGCTCTGATCAGCGCTGGCGGTTTCGATGTCCCGCAAGTTTTTATCTCGGACATGGATTCCACCATGATCGGGCAGGAATGTATTGACGAGCTTGCAGACTACGCCGGCCTTAAAGCCAAGATCGCGGACATTACGGAACGCGCGATGCAAGGCGAGCTTGATTTCGAACAGGCTTTGCGTGAACGGGTAGGGCTCCTTGCGGGTCTTGATGAAAGCGCAATCCAGCAATGCCTTGAAGATCGCATTAAGCCTATGGGCGGGGCGCGAACTTTAGTGCAGACCTTGCGCGCCAAGGGCTGCCGCTGCGTGCTGGTCACAGGGGGCTTCCACCATTTCGCTGATCCCGTTGCGGAGATGCTCGGCTTCGAACGTGTGGTGGGCAACCGTTTGGAAGTTGTAGATGGACAACTGACCGGCAACCTCGTCGGCGACATTGTCGACAGTTCAGTCAAGAAGTCCGTTTTGGAACATGAGAGCGATGCGCTCGGAGGCAACGTTATCTCGCTCGCCACCGGTGATGGCGCGAATGATATTCCGATGCTGGAAGCAGCGACTTACGGTTTTGCCTATCATGCAAAGCCAAAAGCGCGCGCTGCGGCTAATGGGCGGATTGACGAGGGTGACTTAACCGCTGTTCTGACGCTCTTAGGCATTCCTGAAAGCGAATGGGTGAGGGACTAGCGGGTCAAGCTCAGAAATCTGCGCTAAATCCCCATCATGAGGCAATCGCCATAGTCGACCGCTAAGTGCCACAATGCGCCTAGCCCAATTGCACGCACCCACCATTTTGGCACGCCAAGCATAAGCACAAAGAGAATTGCGGCTTCCCATCCGTGTAACAGGTGAAAGCCAATCGAGCAGCGATTGGGATCGAAGATCGGGTCTGCAAGGAAATGATCAAGATCGATCAGATTGGCGCTGACCATGAATAGACCTGCGCGCTTCCAGTCACTTCGCCAGATTACCCACGCAATAGCAAAGGGGATAAGCCAATGCCCACCATAATGCAGGATGGGTTGGAGGAGCTCTATGCCTCCATCCAATCTCTAAAGAAGCTGGCATGAGCCTCGCGAAGATCGCTAACAGCAACGCCGAGAATGCTCTCACCGCCTACTGAGCCTATTCGGCGCAGGCCGATCTGCGCCGTTTCAGCATCGCGCGTACCTTTTGCCATCTGCGCGTTAAGAGCTTCTGTGTTCGGCACTGAAATCACATAGCGCCCCTGATCCTCGCCAAACCACCATTGTGCAGCCGTGTATTCGGCATTGGCTTCGACCTCTGCGCCAAGCCCGCTTGCCATCGCCATTTCTGCCAATGCAACAGCCAAGCCGCCATCAGACAAATCATGCACTGCGTTGACGAGACCCGCATCAATGAGCTCGCGAATTAATTCGCCTGCATTGCGCTCAATCGAGAGATCGGTTGGCGGAGTGCGGCCATCGTCGATCCCGTGAATTTCCTTCAGCCAAAGCGATTTGCCAAGATGTGATCGGGTTGGATCAGGCTTGGCCCAAAATTCCGGCCCGACGACGTACAGCGTATCACCCGCATTCTTGAAGCCCATCGTCATCATCTTGGAGTAATCATCGATGATGCCGACCCCGCCAATGGCAGGTGTTGGCAGGATGGCAGAGCCGCCGCCGGTCGCCTTACTCTCGTTGTAAAGGCTGACATTGCCGCTCACGATCGGGAAGTCGAGCGTGCGGCATGCTTCACCCATGCCTTCCAGTGCATGGACGAATTGCGCCATGATCTCTGGGCGCTGGGGATTTGCAAAGTTCAAGCAATTTGTGACTGCAAGCGGGCGGGCGCCAACCGCACACAGATTGCGGTAAGCCTCGGCAATCGCTTGCTTGCCGCCTTCGTAAGGATCGGCATAGACGTAGCGCGGCGTGCAATCTGTGCTGATCGCAAGCGCTTTCTTAGTGCCATGCACGCGCACGACGCCTGCATCTCCGCCAGTTTGCAGCGTGTCGGCGCCCACTTGGCTGTCATATTGTTCGGCAATCCAACGGCGCGAGGCAAGAGCTGGGGAAGCCAACAGTTTCAGCAAATCTGCGCCGATGTCGGTGCTTTCTGGCACGCTATCGAGCGGCTTAACTTGTGCCCATGTCTTGTATTCTTCTTTGGAAAGGTAGGGGCGGTCATATTCCGGCGCGTCAGCGGCAAGCGGGCCCAATGGAATGTCGCACACGACTTCGCCATCAAATTCCAGCACCATATGCTGCGTGTCCGTCACTTCGCCGATCACGGCAAAGTCGAGCTCCCACTTTTCAAAGATCGCGGCCGCCATCGCTTCTTTGCCGGGCTTCAACACCATCAGCATGCGCTCTTGGCTCTCGCTGAGCATCATCTCATATGGCGTCATGCCTTCCTCGCGGCATGGCACCTTGTTCATGTCGAGACGAATGCCTGCTTTGCCGTTGGTCGCCATTTCGACGCTGGAGGAAGTGAGGCCTGCTGCACCCATATCCTGGATCGCGACAATCGCGTCGGTTGCCATCAGTTCAAGACAAGCTTCGATCAGCAGCTTTTCAGTAAAAGGATCGCCGACTTGAACTGTTGGACGTTTGGCTTCCGCGTCCTCTTCAAAGTCCGCGCTTGCCATGGTTGCGCCGTGAATGCCGTCGCG
>WTKI01000140.1:7195-11413 GCA_011524425.1 Altererythrobacter sp.
GCAGCGCCTTGATAAGGTTCAATGTAAGAAGGGTGGTTGTGGCTTTCCATCTTGAAGATCGCCGCCTGACCATCGCCAATGTCGATGACTCCAGCGTTTTCACCGGGCCCACAAATTACCCAAGGCGCTTCGGTCGGCAATTTCTTCAAATGCAGGCGAGAAGACTTGTAGGAGCAGTGCTCGCTCCACATGACAGAAAATATGCCAAGTTCGACAAGGTTGGGTTCGCGGTCGAGCCCTGCAAGGACGCGCTCGTATTCTTCCGGGCTCAGCCCGTGCTGCTCGACGATCTCTGGGGTGATTTCAGAAGCTATAGTGGCCATAAAAGGCCCCTTAGCGGCGTGGGCCAAGCATGGAAAGAACGTCTCGCTTATGCTTGCGGGTTGTCCCCACCCAAGCGGCAATCAGAGTTACAAGTGCAAATGCCAGCAAGGCTTGACCATAGAGGAGCGGTCCTACGGCTTCAGGCGCAGGCCCGAACCAGTTGATGGCTTGAAAGGCAAGCAGCACCGTCAGCAGGATCGCAGGAGGTCCGGCTGGCCCTCTGCTGGACTTCACATACCAAATGAATGCGCCAAGCGTGATCCCCAGCTCCAAGGGAATGGCAATAAATGGCTGGTTCCACAGGCCCAGACCATGCATCTGGTCGCCGCCCATAAGGCTGAGGTCAGGCCGGTGAGTGAGCCAATCCAGCAGCCAATGCGACAGGACTACCATGCCAGCAAGAATGGCCGGTGCCGCATCTTTGCGGGCCCACAAGACAAGAACACTAAAAATCGCAGCCCAAATCACAGTACCAAGCAAGCTGTGCGTGTAAGGCATATGATAAAGGTCAAAGGGCACCATGACGGTCGCATCGGGATCGATCCGCATGCGTTCAATTCCGAAAAATGCGAAGGTAAAGAAGGCCCAATCCACCAATTGTCCCGCGACAAATAAAGTCGCCAGTTTGGGCGCTCGCGGGCTGATAGCGGCAGCGGCGAAAGCTGGGGCAAAGTGGCCGATGAACATGGGCTAATCTGTTACCTTCAGCGTGACCCAGGTTGCGACAGCAGACGCGGTCGCTGTTGCAAAAGCGCCCCAGATTATGTCCATGATTGTAATCTGCGTCGACCAGACCTTGAACACAGCCTGGCTGGTTAAATCGAAAGTGGCGTAGCAAAGAGCGCCCAGAAGCGCGCCGTTGAGAATGGCGGAACTTACTTTTCCGCTTTGCAGACCCGGCTTGATTGCGAACCAGACCATGCCTGCAATATACATCACATAAAATGCAGCAGCAGCGCCGGTGCGGATGTTGTCTGTCATTATCTCGCCTATGATCGGGCGATAGAGGTTGGGTCCCGCCCATCCGAGCCAGAAAAAGTCCAGGATTCCAAACGCCAGCGCGGCGCTGAAATAGGCGATAATCCACTTCATTTGCGATACCCCATTTGTTTCGCAACTTGACCGCACGAGCACGCGCGGTCAATGCTCCTACTTATGGATGAGGGAAACGGTTCCGCAGACGGACAGTCAGACATCGGCAATATGAGCTTCGAGCAGGCGCTCGCGGCTCTGGAAGAGATTGTGCAGTCACTTGAAGCAGGCGATGTCCCGCTGGATCAGTCGATAGCTCTTTATGAACGCGGCGAGAAGCTGCGCGCGGCCTGTCAAAAGCGGCTTGACGATGCGCAAGCGCGGATTGAGCGGATTGTAACCGATGCTTCCGGTAATGCGAGCGGCACGCAACCGTTCGACGATCAAGGTTGAGCTTGCCACGATGCTGTCTGCTATCGAGAATGATCTGCTGGCTGACGGACTCAAGCGGGTCCAGCGCGAAGTCGATTCAGTATTTGATGCACTGTTGCCGCTTCCCAAAGATACACGTTTGCGGCTGGTTGAAGCCATGCGTTACGCAGCCATCGGCGGAGGCAAACGCGTGCGTCCGTTATTGGTTGTCAGCACCGCCGAGCTGTTCGGTGTGGACCGCGATGCGGCGGTGCGTGTCGGCTGCGCAGTAGAGGCCATCCACGCTTATTCGCTGATCCATGACGACTTGCCTTGTATGGACGATGATGATCTGCGCCATGGCAAGCCGACTTTGCATAAGGTTTTTGACGAGGCAACCGCCGTTCTGGCCGGCGATTCTCTGCATGCGTTGGCGTTTGAAATCCTGGCTGATCCACAAACTTCAGCAGATCCTTTCACCCGGTCTGAGCTGGTCATGACATTGGGCACAGCCAGCGGTGTCAATGGAATGGCGGGCGGCCAGATGATGGATATGGTCGCAGACGAGGAAGAGTATGACTTGCACTCGATCACGCGGCTGCAGCAGCTGAAGACTGGCGCCTTGCTGGCGGCGTCTGTTGAAATGGGCGCGATCCTTGGCAAAGTGCCGCCAGAAGGCCGCGCGCATTTGCGTGCCTATGCGCGTGACATTGGCCTCGCTTTCCAGATTGCGGATGATCTGCTTGATGTGGAAGGCGATGCGGAAAAAGCAGGTAAGGCGCTGCGTAAGGATGAAGGGCAGGGGAAGCAGACCTTCGTGACGTTGATGGGCGCGGAAAAGGCGCGCGAGCAAGCGCGCGCGCTGGTCGATCAAGCTATTGCGCATCTGGGTTCGCATGGCGAAGATGCGGACATGCTGCGCGCGCTGGCCCGCTTTATTGTGGAGAGAGACAGGTGAGCACTCCAAGAATCGGCATTTACCCCGGCACGTTCGATCCTATTACGCTGGGCCATGCAGACATCATCCGGCGCGGGTCCAAACTGGTCGACAAGCTCATCATCGGTGTGACCACTAACCCGTCGAAAAACCCGATGTTCTCAACCGAAGAACGCTTTGCGATGGTAAAGCGTGAAGTTGAAGCACTCGGCCTAGACAATGTCGAAGTCACCGGATTCAATGCGCTGCTGGTCAAGTTTGCGAAGAAGGAAGGTGCAAATGTTCTCATCCGGGGTCTGCGCGCTGTGGCAGACTTCGAATATGAGTATCAAATGGCGGGAATGAACCAGCAGCTCGATGACGAGATTGAGACGGTCTTCCTCATGGCAGATGTTTCTTTGCAGCCCATCGCAAGCAAACTGGTCAAAGAAATTGCGCTGTTTGGCGGCGATGTGACTCCGTTTGTCAGTGCGCCCGTGCGCGACGAAGTGAATGCGCGAGTGGAAGAGATTGGCCGTTTAGGCGAATATTGAGAGCTCGCAGCTCGCTGGGGACGCTAGCCTTATCATTCATTGAAGTGACAGCGGCGAGACGCTAAACGCCATCTCCAAGAGAAATGACCTGATTTGTGAAGGTAAGAATGTTCAAGAAAATCCTTGCTGCAACCGCTTCGCTGACATTGCTGGCAGCCCCTGTCACTGCACAAGAGGAAGAAGAGGCAGCGCAAAGCAGCTTTACCTACGCGCCGATCAATTATGATATCAGCGTCCAGCCCGAGAATGTCTGGCTGCTCGACCTGTCTAATGGAGAGCGGGTTGCCATCCGTTTGATGCCGGAATGGGCACCAAGCCATGTCGAGCGGATCAAGACGCTTACCCGTGAAGGCTTTTACGACGGCGTTATCTTTCACCGCGTGATCGAAGGCTTCATGGCGCAAGGTGGCGATCCGACTGGTACCGGGCAGGGCGGTTCTCAGCTTCCTGATCTGGCCGAGGAATTCAATCCGATGCCGCATGTGCGCGGGTCAGTATCGATGGCGCGCGCATCGGGTGAAGACAGCGCGAACAGCCAGTTCTTCATCGTCTTTTATCCGCGTTTCAGCCTGGACAAGCGTTATACCAATTTTGGCCGCGTGATTGCCAATATCGCAGCAGTCGATGCGATCAATCGCGGTGAGCCGCCGGCAGAGCCAACCCGTATCTTGCAGGCTTCATTGGCGTCGGATGGCAAGAGCCCGCCTGTAATCGCTCCTCCAGTAGAGGAAGAAGAGATTACCGCAGATTTGCTCAACGCGCCGATCTGATTGCGCTTTCCAATCTAGCGACAAACGCTTAGTGCGCGCCCATAATGCGCGTAGACCTGTTCGACTTTGAGCTCCCGCAAGAGCTGATTGCCTTGCGCCCGGTGCGCCCGCGTGATGCCGCGCGCATGCTATATGTTCCGGACGAGGGCGGTTTCGAAGACAAGGCCGTGCGCGACTTGCCGCAGCTGCTCAATCCCGGCGACGTGCTGGTGTTTAACGACACACGGGTAATTCCGGCACAACTCGAAGGCCGAAGGGGTGAGGCCAAAAT
>WTKI01000165.1 GCA_011524425.1 Altererythrobacter sp.
GACAGACGTAATGTCCTCTTCTTTGTAGATTTCGATATCGTCGTCAGCTGAAGTTCCAATGCGGTGCAGCCGGACATTATCCACCCGCCAATTGGCATTGGCTTTGCCGTAAGCGATCATCGTGTCATTCGCGACCCATGTAAGACCAGAGAGGGTCTCAGGGATCACATCGTCAAGCAGTTCGCCGGTCTCAAGATCCTTGATCCGAGCTGTGAAACGTTCAGAGCCGTTATCGTCGACTGAATAGGCAAGGTAACGCCCGCTATCGCTAACGGACATTGCGCCTAGCCGAAAATATTCGAGGCCTTCTGCCAGCGCGTTCTCGTCAAGCAAAAGCTGCGGTTCCCCGCCAGCCACAGGCTTGCGGTAATGCTTGCGATATTGCGCACCTTCGTCAAATTCGACCCAATAGAGATAATCGCCATCCTTTTGCGGGACTGAGCTATCGTCCTCTTTGATCCGCGCACGCATTTCAGCAAACAGCTCGTCTGTCAGCGCCTTATACGGCGCCATATTGGCTTCGAACCAGGCATTCTCGGCCTTCAGATAATCCAGCACATCTTCATCATCGATGGTGGGGTAAGACTGGTCCTTGAGCCAATAATAGGGATCGGAAATCGTAATCCCGTGATGAGTGTAGGAATGCTCGCGCTTTTCAGCGATAGGAGGGGCAATCGGCGCCTTTTGGCTCACTTCGTTCATGTCCTTGTGGTCGTCTGCCAGAGCCGGTGCTGCAGTCATTGCAAAACAACTCAAGGCAAGGGTAGTGCTTTTCAGCTTGCGATAGATCATGTCTGGGTCCTCAAACAGGTTCGCTCACTGACTGGAAAGCGCGCGATGATAGGTCTATATTCAGTTTCATAAAGAAATGCCATTGCGGGTAAAGCGATCCCACAACAAGCCAGAAAGCACTGTTATGCTGATGCAAACTCACGAAGCGCGATTGGATGCACTGCGCAAAGAACTCAAGCGCCAGGAACTCGATGGGTTTGTAGTTCCGATCAGCGATGAGCATGTGAGCGAATATGTTGGCGCTTATGCGCAGCGGCTTGCATGGCTGACAGGGTTCGGGGGCAGTGCTGGAAGCGCGGTCGTTCTGCACGACAGCGCTGCGATGTTCGTCGATGGCCGGTATACCGTGCAAGTGCGCGAGCAAGTGGATGGCAATCTATATGAATATTGCTCTGTGCCGCACGATACGCTGGGCCAATGGCTGTCAGAAAAGGCAGGCGAAGGCACAAAGATCGGCTTTGACCCTTGGCTACATACCCGCAAGTGGGTGCGTGCAATAGAAAAACAATTGAGCGGCTCAGGCGTGTCTCTGGTGCCGGTCACCAGCAATCCTATCGATGCTGTCTGGCAGGACCAGCCCGAACCATCACAAGCGGCCGCGATTGTCCATGAAGACAGACTGGCGGGGCGCACATCAGCAGACAAGCGTGCGCAAATCGCCGATGCATTGAAACAAGCCGGGCAAGATGCAGCAATTATCTGTGCGCTCGATTCCATCGCATGGCTGCTGAATATTCGCGGATCCGATGTCGATCACACGCCTGTTGCCCTTTCCTATGTGGTCGCGCGCGATGATGGCACTGCCGACTTGTTCATTGCGCCTGACAAGGTTTCGCCTGAACTCAAGCAGCACTTAGGCAATGCGATCACGATCCGTCCGCGTAGCGAGTTTGCAAGCGCGCTCGCTGAATTGCAGGATAAGAATGTCACGGTCGATCCTGACTATGGTGTTGCAGCGATCCCGCAATTGCTAGAAGAGGCCGGGGCTGAGGTCTCGTTTAACCGATGCCCAACGATCCTACCAAAGGCGATCAAGAACGCAGTTGAGCAGCAAGGCCACCGCGACGCGCAAGCGCGCGACGGGGCAGCGGTTACGCGGTTTCTGCACTGGCTCCACTGCGAAGGCCCTTCAGGCGATGTCGATGAGCTAGCGGCGGCTGCCAAACTCAAAGCTTTTCGTGAAGAGCACGGGGATTTGCGAGACCTCTCATTTGATACAATCTCCGCCGCCGGACCACATGCGGCTCTGCCTCATTACCGCGTTGATGAAGAGAGCAATATCCCAATCCCTCCATCCAGCATCTATCTGGTCGATTCCGGCGGGCAATATGTCGACGGGACAACAGACATCACCCGTACTGTATGGATCGGACCGGGCGAGCCATCGGCAGAAATGACTGACCGCAACACGCGCGTTCTGAAAGGTCATATCGCCATTGCGCAAGCGGTCTTTCCGGAAGGAACAGCGGGCAGCCAGCTGGATAGCTTTGCGCGGCAGCATCTTTGGGCAGCCGGCGTCGATTTCGCGCACGGTACGGGGCACGGTGTAGGCAGCTTCCTTGCGGTACATGAAGGGCCGCAGCGCATTTCGAAAGCCGCGGGCGGGCAAGCGGGCACAGATCAGTCGCTGATGGCAGGCATGATCATTTCAAACGAACCTGGCTACTACAAGCAGGGCGCCTTCGGCATCCGGATCGAAAATCTCGTATTGGTCGAGCCGCGCACAATCGAGAACGCTGAAGGCGAGTATTTCGGTTTTGAAACGCTGACATTCGTACCTTTGGATCGCCGGTTGATTGACACAAACCTGCTCACAGCGGACGAGATTGCCTGGGTCGATAGCTACCATGCACAGGTGCGTGCTTTGCTCGCCACGCAGCTGGACGGCGAAGACCTTGCCTGGCTCGAACAGGAATGCGCGCCTCTTTCCTGAACCGATCAAGCGGCTTGCTTAAAAACATTTGTTCCCTTAATGTTCTCGCATTCTTCGAGTCGGAAAGGGAGCAGGGTAATGATCGGATATGTGACGCTAGGGACCAATGATCTTGCGCGAGCAGCAGCATTCTATGATGCCATAGCCAAGGAATTTGGCGTCGGGCGCATGATGGAGTTTGAGACCTTCATTGCCTGGGGTAAGCCCGGCGGCGCTCCTGGTATTGCAGCGACGCAGCCATTCGATGGAGAAGCGGCTAGTGTCGGCAATGGCACTATGGTTGCTTTGGAGGTCGATGAACCGGCGAAAGTCCATACAGTGTATGATGTCGCAATAGCGCATGGCGGATCTGATGAGGGCGCGCCGGGACCGCGCGGCGATGACGGGTTCTACGCAGGCTATTTCCGCGACCCTGACGGCAATAAGCTCAACGTTTTCTGCATGAAAGCGGCAGAATAGCTGGGATTTTGCCTGCATTCTTGCACTGTTATGAACGCTTATGGTCGTTTGATACAAAGTGCGACAATTCTGGCTGTTCAGGGGATAAACCTGCGACAAGCCGAACCTATAACGAGCTCCAAGAGCAACGGCGCTGGCCTGGATCGCTGATCTAGACAACCTCCCCCCTGACCAGTCCGGGGTCGTTGCTCCCCCCTTTTAAGTCTTGGAGCTTTTAAAATGAAAAAACTCACACTCACACTTTCCGCTGCCGCTTTGGCAATCACAGGCACTGGTATCGCGGTTGCACACAACCACGGCGGCAAAGCCAAGGTTGATACCGATGGAGATGGCATCGTCACACTGGAAGAAGCGACAACCCATGCAGACGCTATGTTCACGCGCATGGATGCCAATGGCGATGGCGTGCTGAACGCCGATGACCGCGCAGCCCGCGCTGCAGAACGCTTCGCCATGATGGACGCTGACGGCGATGGCGAAGTGACACAGGAAGAAATGAAAGCGGCGCGAGAAGCTCGCAAAAGCGAGCGTGCAGAACGGCGCGGCGACCGCAGCGAAAAGATGTTCTCACGCCTCGACACTGATGGCAGCGGTGGCATCTCCGAAGCGGAATTCGAAACAGCCCGCGAAGCCCGTGCAGAGCGCGGCGGTAAAGGCAAAGGCATGCGCAAAGGCGGCAAGCGTCGCGGCGGCGAGGCGATGCTCCGCCGGGCCGATACCAATGGCGACCAGACTGTAACTCGCGAAGAGTTCGATGCAGCGGTTGAAGCGCGCTTTGCCAAGGCAGACACGGACGGCTCTGGCACTATCACCGCTGAAGAGCGCGAAGCAGCCAAGGAAAAGCGCAAGGGCCGCGGCGGCAAACGTGGCGGTGAACGCCAGCCTCGCGGCTAACGGATCAGGTCTCTTTGACCGGCGGATCGGGGCTCAAGCATCCTCCCAGCTTGAGCCCCGCTTTGCATTCCGGCATGAGGACAATCATGGCTGATACGCATCCTGACACAATCCTGCTGGTCGATGATGAGCCCAGCCTGCGCGAGCCATTGGCCGAATACCTGACCGGGCAAGGATTTTCGGTCCACGAGGCAGAGAGCGCAGCAAAGGCGCGCAGCTTGCTGCAGGAGCTTAAGCCGGATCTGGTCCTTGCCGACATCATGATGCCCGGTGAAGACGGCTTGTCTTTGACACGGCACCTGGTGGAAACGCGGGACTTGCCTGTCATCCTCATCACCGCCCGAGGCGAATCAACCGATCGCATTGTCGGTCTGGAAATGGGTGCGGACGATTATGTGGTGAAGCCTTTCGAGCCGCGCGAACTCGTCGCGCGAATTCGTTCTGTCTTGCGCAGAGCGCGGCGGACGGGATCAAGTGCTGCAAGCGATGAAGAACATGCCCATTATGTTTTCGAAGGATGGCGCCTGGACCCTTTGAAACAGCACCTGACTGACCCGGAAGAAGTTTCAGTCCCGATCTCGACAGCAGAATTCCGCATGCTTTGCGCCTTTCTTGATCATCCCAATCAAGTGCTCGATCGCGATCGCTTGCTGGATATGGTGCAGGGCCGCGAAGCGCATTTGTTCGACCGCGCGGTTGACAACCAGGTCAGCCGCCTTCGGCGCAAGATCGAAGCTGATACACGCAATCCGCAATTCATCCTTACGGTTCGCGGCGGGGGCTATCGCTTTGCAGCCGAGGTCAAGCGCGTGCAGCCGGACCCGTGAGCATGAAGCGCCTAATCCCTCAGAGCCTGCTCGGGCAATTGATGCTGGTGCTCGCTGCGGCTCTGCTCGTCGCACAGTTAATCGCAGTCGCTATGCTGTTTCGCGCAAATGAGGAGCGCCGGACAGAAGCGGCAGTCAATGCCATTGCTTTTCGTATTGTCACTGCCCGTGACACACCGCGAGACGGCCGCGGACGAGACAGGCGTGATGCCCGCCGCGCCATACGCGCACTTTCAGGCGAAGGCGGCCGGCTGCGGCTCCCGATTGAGCGACGCATTGAAGCCCCTGCCATCGCACGTGAAGAGCGTCTGGAACGATACGAGGAACCGTTGCGTGACATCTTGCAGCGGCAGGGCGTAGAAGCAGGCACTATTGCCGTGAAGCGCGTGCGCGCTGGTGACGATGATTTCCTGGTAAAGCGTTTGGAGCGCGCAACCCGCTTGCCCAGGGCATCTTGGGAAAACCGTACAGTGGTCGTCGCAGCTGTCCAGCGGACGGATCTTGGAAATTGGCAGGTCGTGCGGGTTCCGGAACCTCGCCGTGACCGCCGCGTGATCAGCGGATTCATCTTCCAAACCCTAGTCATCTTTCTAGTACTCTTCGCAGCATTGTTCTTTGCTGTCCGGCGTCTGACGCGGCCTCTGGCTCAGCTTACAGAGCGAGTGGATGGTTTTGCCCAGCGGCCCGATGAAGTGGTCATTCTGGATGAGCAAGGCCCTGCCGATATGCGCCGGCTGATCGCAGCGCATAACGCGATGGAAGCCCGCATTGCAGCCTTGCTTGATGAAAAGGATGTCATGCTAGGCGCGATTGGCCATGACTTGAAAACGCCTTTGGCAGCATTGCGCGTCCGCATTGAAAGCGTGCCTGATGAAACACAGCGCACACGCATGGCGCAAAGTATTGAAGAGCTTACGACTTCGCTCGATGATATTCTCAACCTTGCGCGGGTGGGACGCGCATCAGAGCCGCCTGCGCGCACAGATTGCGCTGCGCTCGCAGCATCGCTGGTTTCAGAATATGAAGACATGGGCGAGCCTGTGACCATGGCCGAAGGCGAGCGTATTATTGCATCTGTGCGCGTGACATGGCTGCGACGCGCTTTGCGCAATTTGATCGGAAATGCGGTCCGCTATGGGAAGAGCGCACATATCAATGTGGCGCAGAAAGATGGCTATGTGGAGTTTGCCATTGAGGATGATGGGCCGGGCATTCCCGAGGAGCGGATCGCAGGTTTGATGGAGCCGTTTGCGCGCGGCGAAGAAAGTCGCAGCCGGGCCACGGGCGGCACTGGCCTTGGCCTCACCCTCGCTCGCGCTGTCGCGGAACAGCATGGCGGGACATTGACGTTGGCCAATCGCACCGAAGGCGGATTGCAGGCAGTTATCCGGCTTCCACTCTAGCGAAGGCTTACTTGCGCAAAGCGCTCAATGCGCGTCGCGCGGTTCCAGCAGCAAGCGATTGTTCACGATCCGGTATTCGAAATAGAACCACCGGTCGGTTTCAGATTGCAGTTCTTTCTTGAACGCTGTGATCAAACGGTGCCCGTCAGTCTTGACGTAAATCGCCCCGTCAACGGAAACATTAGAACCGCCTAATGCTTGGACCTTAGCGATAATATCATCGCGCAGCGCATCGTCAGGATCATTTTTCAGATCTTTGACAGCGCGCGTAATGGCAGAGACTTTCTCTTCCTTTTCCTGCTTGCGCCAACTGCGTTGCAATTCAGTCGACAGCAGAACAGGCGATGCACCGCGCCCCTTGCGCCCAAGTCGGCCGAGCAAGTCAGGGCGCGGATGGACATGCCCTTCCTCATCGCCTGAGGAAATTACAAATGCCGCAGGCTGCACCGCTTCGAGAAATTCATCTGTGACATCAGAGGAACCGTGGTGACATGCCTTCATCACATCGGACCGGAAGCGTTCGCCGACCATGGCAATCATCTCGTCACGCTCAACAGTATCTTGCGGCCATTGCTCGCGTCCGGAATAGAAATTGAGCAGGTACTCTTCCGAGGATCGGTTGAGGTCGCCGCCGAACAGCACGCTGAAACTGCCATATTGCAAGCGCAGGATGACAGAGTGGCCGTTCTTGGTATGACCATAACTGGCGCTTGTCCGAGGTGAGCCGTCTTTATTGCGCGGCTTATTGCCAAAACATCGCAGCCTCTTGCCTCCATTGTGAGGGTTGTCCAGCAGCACCGGCCCCAGCACTTCGATCGTGTACCCGCGATCATCATCTGGCCCGAAACCGGGCATCCAGCTTGCTTGTTCGCGCGGTGTGTCTTTCGCTAGCAGCTCAAACGCGCCGACTTTGCCGTGCGGCAGCGCGCCTTTGACAGTGTTCGGGTAATCCTTGCGGCCAAACTTGCTTTCATCTGAGAAAGCCTGGCGGAATTGCTGATCGGTTTCGATGAGGTTTTCCAAATAATGGAACGCTTCGCCTGACCGCTTGGTCTTCGTTCCAAGCTTGGCCCAGCTGCCGGATAAAGGCCGCTCAACAAGGCCGCTATGGAACACCTTGTCAAAAGTGATCGCAGGAGACGCGAATATCTCGCGAAAACCCAGATAATGATCATTATCGGGATGAGTGATCACTGCAGCATGGAAATGCATGCCGTTAGTATATGCCTTGAACCTGTTGTCCAGGAACTTGCCCATGTCATCGGTCTTGCCTGCATCAATCACAATGATGCGTTCACGCTCATCACGCTCCGGCGTGATCAGCACGCAGCCATCGCCTTGACCGACATCGACAAAGATAATCTCCAGCGGCCGCGAAGCGCTGACATCGCGCGTGCGAATTTTCAGCTCGCGGCGCTTTTCCGGAATATTGGGGGACCAGACCACATTGGTCCATTCGGACTGAGAATCGAAAGCGAAATTATCGTCCAGCCAGAGAAAATCGCCCCATAAAACCTGCCGGACTTTGACAAGTTCGCCATCTTCATCAAGCTCGCGCTTATAAAGAAAGCTTTTTTCGTAATGCTCTGGCAAGTCCACAAATACAAATTGCATAGCCGCCCCCTTCCAATCACTGAAAGTATGCGACCATGTCTTTTGTTATTTATGAATTTCGTCTGATTTACAGGATATAATTCAAAGAGTCTTGGTCTATTTGCCTAACGCATCAAGCCGCCAATCAGATTGCGCACGAACCGCCCGGCAACTGGCCCGGCCAGATCGGTTGCAATCGATCCTGCTGCAGATGTGATTCCGGACTTCATAGGGTTCGCCCGGCTTGTCTTGCCAAGGACCGCCGCAGCGGCTGCCCCCGCCATGGATCCAGCCGCAACCTTGGTCCCGCGAGAGATCGCCTTTTCCCAAATGCTTTTGGATTTGCGTGACCGCTTGCCGACCTCTTCCTCGCCTTTTTCTTCAACCTCTTTCGCGGTTTCGGCTGCGTCAGCCGCTTTCTGCGCAAGGACTTCTTCCGCGCTCTCTCGGTCGACCCGCTCGTCATATTTGCCTTCGACCGGGCTAATCGATTGAATGATAGCGCGCTCTTTCTTCGTTACCGGCCCAAGACGGGAGCGCGGCGGCTTAATCAAAGTGCGCTGCACAATTGTTGGCGCGCCATCTTCATCCAAAGTCGAGACCAGCGCTTCGCCCACTTTCAGCTCTGTAATCGCCTCGGCAACATCCAGATCTGGATTGATGCGGAAGGTTTCAGCTGCCGCTTTGATCGCACGCTGATCGCGCGGCGTGAATGCGCGCAAAGCGTGCTGAACGCGGTTGCCAAGCTGGCCAGCAACTTCCTCAGGGATATCGATCGGGTTTTGCGTCACGAAAAACACGCCAACACCTTTTGACCGGATCAAGCGCACGACCTGCTCGATCTTTTCTTCCAGCGCTTTGGGTGCATCATCGAACAGCAAATGCGCTTCATCAAAGAAGAAGACGAGTTTGGGTTTTTCCGGATCACCCACTTCTGGAAGGCTCTCAAACAGTTCTGCAAGCAGCCATAGAAGGAATGTCGCATAAAGCTTGGGACTGCGCATCAGCTTGTCTGCCGCCAGCACGTTGACGATCCCGCGGCCCTGCTCGTCGCTTTTCAGAAAATCGTCGATCTCCAATGCCGGTTCGCCAAAAAACAGATTTGCTCCCTGGCTTTCAAAGCTCAGCAATTGGCGCTGGATTGCGCCAACTGACTGCTTCGAAACATTGCCATATTTGCCGGACAGCTCTTTCGCGTTCTCCGCCGCCCAAACCAAGACTGCCTGCAAATCCTCAAAGTCGAGCAGCAACAGCCCATTATCGTCTGCATGCCGGAAAATGATCTGCAAGACGCCTTCTTGCGTGTTGTTCAAATCGAGCAAACGCGCCAGCAGCAGCGGCCCCATTTCCGATACCGTGGTTCTGATCGGATGCCCTTGTTCGCCATAGAGGTCCCAGAACACCACCGGATTATCCGAATAGGCGTAGTCATCCATGCCCAATTCTTTCGCGCGGCCTTCCAATTTGTCAGCATGCTTGAAGGTAGGCGAGCCAGGCATTGAGATACCGGACAAATCGCCTTTCACATCAGCAACGAACACAGGCACGCCATTGGCAGAGAAGCTTTCCGCCATCCCTTGCAAGGTCACGGTCTTACCTGTGCCCGTGGCACCCGCGATAAGGCCGTGGCGGTTAGCGCGGCCCAGATCGAGATATTGATTCTCGCCATTGGCAGCGAGCCCCAAGAAAATCTGGCTCATATGTCTCTTTGCTCCGAATTACAGTGATTTCCTTAGTGAAACAGGCAGGGGTGGACGGTCAAGTTCTCGACTTGTGCCGCGAAGTGGCTAAGGCGGAGGAGATGGGTCAGGAATCGCCATTTCTATTGCTCGATGATGCGCGCGCCAAAGGCGGGGCGTCAGGCGGCGCGCCTGCTCAGCTATTTGAATGCCCGGTTGAAGTTTTCACCGCTTATCGCGCAGAACATGTCGAAACGGTGCTGGCAGCAGCGCAGCGCGCACAGCACGAACGCGGCGGCACGCTTGCGGGCTATGTCGCCTATGAGGCAGGGCTCGCGCTTGAGCCAAAGCTGTCAGGCCTTGCAGACCAGAATTCGGGTGCGGACGGGCCGCTGGTATGGTTGGGCCTGTTCGCGCAGCCTGAGATTTTAGCTGCTGATGATATCCCTGCCTGGCTGGATGAACGATCGGGAGGAGAGGCGGCGAGCCTCGGGCCGCTCGTCCCGCAGCTCTCGACCGGAGGATACGAACAAGGCTTTTCCGCCTTGCAGGACGCGATCCGCGCAGGGGACATCTATCAGGTCAATTACACGTACCGCCTGGCAGGGTCTTATCGCGGAAATCCGCTGGCGCTCTACGCCGCGCTGAGGCCAGCAGCAAAAGCCGGTTATGGCGGCGTCCTGTTTGATGGATCGCATTATCTGCTGAGCCTTTCACCAGAGCTGTTTGTCTCGCTGCAAGAGAGCCAAGCGCGGGTAAAACCGATGAAAGGCACTCGGCCAAGAGGGCGTGATGCCAAGGAAGACGCTTCGCTCGCAGAAGATTTGGCATCTTCGGAGAAAGACAAAGCTGAAAACCTCATGATCGTTGACTTAATGCGCAACGATCTGAGCCGCGTATCCAAAGCAGGCAGTGTCAAAGTGGATGCGCCCTTCGCGGTGGAAACATACCCCACCGTGCATCAGATGGTCTCAACGGTCAGCGCAACGCTTGAAGAGGGCAAGAGCGCAATGGATCTGATCCGCGCGATCTTTCCCTGCGGCTCTATCACAGGTGCGCCGAAGATTCGTGCGATGGAGCTGATTGCAGAGCATGAGAATGCAGCGCGTGGCCCCTATTGCGGCGCATTGGGGCGGATCAACGCCAATGGCGACGCTGCATTCAATGTCGCGATCCGAACTCTGCGCCTCACTCCGATCGAAAACGGTCAAGGCAGCGCAGTGCTAGGCGTTGGTTCTGCGATCGTCGCGGACAGCGATCCATTAGCCGAACGGCGCGAAAGCGAAGTGAAAGCAGGATTTGCCCGTCGCAGCTCCCCCGATCATCGCGCAGCGCAGTTTGATTTGATCGAGACTATGCGGTTCGAACCGGAAACAGGTATCGCATTGCTGGAAATGCATCTTGAGCGCCTGAAAGCGAGCGCAAAAGAGCTTGGCTTTGCGTTCGATCGCCATGCCGCGCGCAATCAGATCCAAGCATTGTGTTTTGATCTGGAGGCACCGCACAAGGTGAGAATGTTGTGCTCACGCCGCGGCGAGATCGCACTGGAAGCCGGCGCTTTGCCCGTACCATTCGAAGGTCCAGCCAAAGTTATCGCGTTGCCCTTGCCGGTGGATGCAGGCGATTGGCGTTTGCGCCACAAAACAACCGATCGGGCATTCTATGAAGAAGCTCTGGCAGCTGCACATGCACAAGGGGCCCACGAAGCGATCTTTGTACGCGATAATGGCCTTGTCACTGAAGGGACATTCACCAACATCGTCGCAGAC
>WTKI01000421.1 GCA_011524425.1 Altererythrobacter sp.
GGGATAATGTGTCGTAGATTTGGTTGAGCGAAACACCTAACGAGGCTGCGCGTTCGCGAGAGATTTCGACATAGATGACTTCTTCTTGCTCCCCGACAATTCCAATTTTTGCGACGCCCTCGACAAGAAGCAAGTCGCGGCGCAATTCCTTGGCATAGTCGAACAGGTCGGTCGGCGTGTAACCTTCGCCGGTGAGCAAATAGTAGATTCCGTATACATCGCCAAAATCGTCATTGACGACAGGGGTACTCGCGCCCGGCGGGAGGTTACGTTCGGCATCGGCAATTTTGTTGCGGACTTTGGTCCACACGACTTGGAGGTCTGACTTACTGGTTGATGACTCGAAGCGAATTTCGACGCTGATATCAGAAAGCCCAGCCGATGAGACCGAGTTGACAGATTTGACTTCCGGAAGCTGCTGCAGCGCCGTTTCCAGCGGCTCGGTCACTTCATTCATGACTTCTTCTGGCGACGCGCCCGGGTATTGCGTTACGACTTTGGCGACGCGAATCGTAAACTCTGGATCTTCAAACCGCGCCATATTGTTGAACGCGAGCCAGCCGCCCACCAAAGCGATGATCATGGCGATGCTGCACAGCATTGGATTGCGGATCGACCATTCAGCGATGTTCATGATCGCCCCCTATTAGCGCGGTTGCCAGGGACGAACCGTCATACCGTCACTAAAGAAGGTCACGCCCGCTTGGATAACAGTCTCGCCGCCTTCCAGGCCTTCGATCACTGTGACATTCTCACCACCTTCGGAACTGATTACAACGCGCTGTTTTGAGATTTTGAATGTGTCCGGGTTAACCACCCAAACAAAGGTATCCCCTCCCTCCGATAAGACTGCGGTCAACGGAACGGCGATGCCTTGCGCAACAATGTCGGTGGCCGCTGTAAAGTCTAACGTGGTGGAGACTGTGGCGGTCATCCCAGGCAGCGTGAGAAAGTCTTCCGGCGGCGTGAACGAAAAGCTCACTTCATAGGTTTGGGTTTCTGGATCGGCGGTTCCTGCGGCTTCGCGGAACTCGGCTTGAATAGGCACATTCGGCGCTGAATCGAGCTGCACATTCACACCGACCGGGTTGAGCTGTGGGATCCGCGCAATGATGGTGCCGGGCATATTGACGACGGCTTCGACTTCTTGCGTTTGAATCGTCGCAATCGACTCTTTGGCTTGAACGTTTTGGAACCGACGCGCCGAGACTTGCGAAATGGAGCCATCGAACGGCGCGCGCAGCACCGTGTCACTCAAGCCTTTTCGAGCATTGTCCAAAGCTGCTGCGGCGATATCGCGTGTGGTGCGACGGGTTTCCAAAACGCTTCGAGAAATTGCATCTTGCGCCGCCAAGCGCTCAGCGCGCTCTAGCTCAGCCAGAGCATTGTCATATTCTGCTTTCGCTTGGGCGACTTGGTTTTGCGTGTTGCGGTCATCAAGGCGAGCGATTACGTCACCGCGCGACACGACTTGCCCCTCAAGAACGCTTAACTCCCGTATCTCGCCCGCCACTTGGAAAGTGAGATCGGCCGACTCAATCGCACGGATGACCGCAGGAAATGTTAGGTTGCGTTGCGACGTTGCACGTGTCGCCGTCGTCAGTTTGGCGGGACGGACCTTTGTCGGTTCATCAACCGGCGCAGTGTCTCCTGAACAGGCTGCCAATGCGATCAAAGACACAGACAAAGTAACGGCTGAAAGACTTTTCATCATCCGATCCCACATAGCTCACCTTAGTCCGCCATTGAGCACTCTTGGTACAGCGTGTCACGTCGTTTTTTAATGCATGCGATTAAGTTTCATGGTGGTGCATTGGGGGCTCTTCAGAGAGACCGTTGCGAACACACTGCTAGCTAGCTTTCTCATTCGACTGAGTTAGAAAAGCGCGATGACCACTTTGCGTGCCGCCTGCATTCAAATGCGTGCAACTCCCGATGTTGCACCAAATATAGAAGCCGCGCGTGCTTTGATCTCGGACGCCGCCCGCGCCGGTGCAACCTTTGTTGCGACACCGGAAATGACGAACATCTTGGATATCAGGCCCGGTCAAGCGCGATCCAAGGTGAGGACAGAATCCGAAGATACGTGCCTTAAGGCCCTTCGCGACTTGGCGCGCCGTCTCAACATCACTCTATTGATTGGCTCACTCGCGGTGGCGCTGCCAGATGATCGCAGGTTTGCGAACCGCTCTTATCTGATCGGGCCAGATGGAGAGATCGGTGCGCGCTATGACAAGATCC
>WTKI01000120.1:0-9584 GCA_011524425.1 Altererythrobacter sp.
GTCATGGGCCGTATGGGTGATGCGGTTGTCTTTGCCAGCGAGACTGTTGCTTTCGACGTGGTTGGCGCTGAATTTATTCGCGAGGTTGAGCCAGGCGAACTCATACAAGTCTCGCATGACGGGATGATCGAAACCCTGCGGCCGTTTGGCGCGGCAAACCCGCGCCCCTGCATTTTCGAGCACGTCTATTTCAGTCGGCCAGACTCATTCTTTGCCGGTCGCTCGGTTTACGAATCGCGCAAAGCGATTGGCGAACAATTGGCGCAGGAATCCCCGGCTGACGCAGATCTGGTGGTGCCAGTGCCCGACAGCGGAGTCCCTGCAGCAATTGGCTTTGCAGCACGGTCGGGACTGCCTTTTGAGCTTGGGATCATCCGGTCGCACTATGTTGGCCGCACATTCATTCAGCCATCGGATGGCGCGCGGCATTCCGGCGTCAAGCGCAAGCACAATGCCAATCGCGGCCTTGTCGAAGGAAAGCGCATTGTTCTGATCGACGATTCGATCGTGCGCGGGACAACCTCTATGAAGATCGTGGAGATGATGCGCGAGGCCGGAGCGAAGGAAGTCCATTTCCGCGTTGCGAGCCCGCCAACAGCGCACAGCTGCTTTTACGGCGTAGATACCCCTGAACGCAGCAAGCTGCTGGCAGCACGCATGGATGTGGAACCCATGCGGGAATTTATCCGTGCCGACAGCCTGGCCTTCGTTTCCATTGACGGCCTCTATCGCGCGGTAGGCGCAGAAAAGCGCTCGGCAGGATGCCCACAATATTGCGACGCCTGCTTCAGTGGTGATTACCCGACGCCTCTGACTGATCTGAACAGAGCAGAAGAAGCAGAAGCGCAGCTCTCTTTCCAGGAACCTGAACCGGTATAAAATGGCGGACGACGGCAAATTTGCAGGCAAGCTCGCGCTTGTCACCGGAGCCAGCAAAGGCATTGGCGCTGCGACAGCGCGCGCGCTCGCTGCGCAAGGCGCGCAAGTTATTCTTGTAGCGCGCGACGTCAAAGCACTGGAAGCGGTCGAGGACGAAATCCACGCAGCTGGCGGCAATGCGACAATTGCTCCGCTGGATTTGGCAGAAGCGGAAAGCATCGCGCGGCTGTCTGCTGCCATTGCGGGCCGCTGGGATACACTCGATTTTCTTGTCCTGAACGCAGCGTATTTGCCTCATCTCACGCCTGTAACGCAAATCGACGGGAAGCAATTCACGCAAGCCTTGATGACCAATGTTGTCGCGACACAGGCTTTGCTGGCGAGCCTTGATCCAATGCTCAAACGATCGGAAAGCGCTCGTATTATCGGCCTGACCAGCAGTGTTGCCGCCGATCCACGAGCCTATTGGTCCGCCTATGGATCGACCAAGTCAGCGTTTGAGAACCTTTTGAGCTCTTACGCGCAAGAGACGGAAAAACTGGCCGATATCAAAGTCGCAATTGTCGACCCGGGCGCGACTCGCACTGACATGAGAGCACGTGCTTATCCCGGTGAAGATCCCCAGACAGTAAAACTTCCCGAAGTTGTTGCTGACCGGCTCGTTACTTTGCTGCTAGAGGATTTCCCTCAGCTGCACCGTGAACGCGTTGAAAAATAAATAGTAAAGCGAAAATTAACTCTAACCGATGACGCGTCGGTAACCTTCTCGCGCGCATGAAGGTGTGGAATATCCGGTCGGCCCGGACAATTGCACCGCATTCAACGCTTGAAAAGGTTTCGCCATGCAAAGCACTCAGGACCGTTACCACGTCGCAGCCCAGGAAGATCGCTGCGCTCCGCGGACTAAACTGACAATCCCAGCGACGCTTCGTGCGTCAGGTGGACGCGCTTTCCAGAGCGTGGTGCATGACCTTTCAATCTCAGGCTTTTCCGCCGCATCCATCAACCGGATGCACGAAGGCCAGGTTTGCTGGTTGACACTGCCAGGTCTGGAATCGCTTCAGGCTCAAGTTGTGTGGTGGGACAACTGCATTGTCGGCTGTGCCTTTACCGAGCTTTTGAGCCCGATTGTGCATGACAACATCCTGCAACGCTATTCCAACACGGGTGTTCGCCGCGCGGCAATCTGAGCTCAAAGAGAACCTTCAGTTCTCGGCTGCAACCTCACTAACAAGCTGGACCCAGGGGCGTCTTAGCTCCTGACTGCTCACCACTGGCCAGTTTCCAACAACAGCTGCAACAATCTTCTTTTCAGGCTCGATTGTAATCGCTTGGCCAAAAATGCCCTGCGCGCCATAGGCGCCGCCGGGATAGGTCCACCACTGATAGCCATAACCAAAGCCGCTATCGCCAAAATCGACCAGGGAATCGCCTGCTTTGGCAAACCAGCTTTCTGGGACTACATTTTCGCCCCCGTCCAAGGCGAATTGACCAAAGCGCGCATAATCAGACAGACGCAGCGCAATGCAGCATCCGCCGATATTACCGCCGCGCGGGTCCACCATCCAGAACATATCGCCTTCAAAACCGGCAGGTTCGATGATCTTGGTCTGCGCATAATGCGCGAGCGGTAATCCCACGGCGTTTTCTACCAGCAAGCCAAGAAGATTGGTCTCGCCTGTCTTGTAAGACCATTTTTCGCCAGCAGGTGCCTCGCGCGGCAAAGCCTTCATTTGAGCCACAATCGCATCCGGCCCGTATTGCAGAACGAATTCGGCCAATTTCGACACGTCGCTGGCCGGATCGGTGTAATCTTCATTCCACGCAACGCCGCTTGTCATGGTCGCCAATTGCTCGACAGTCACACCGTCATAGGCTGATCCCTCAAGCTCCGGAATGTAGGCAGTGACCGGGTCTTGGACAGAGCCAATAAAACCATCTGCGATAGCGGCTCCTAGCAAGGTCGATGTAAAACTCTTCGCGACGGAAAAACTCTTCCACCGTTGTTCAGGGCCAAAACCCAAACGATATTCCTCAAACCGCACTCTGCCGTTTTGCAAGATGATCACGCCGGCCGCGTTGGTTTCGCTCATGTAAGCGCGCAGCTTGGCCTGTAGTTCTGCGGAAAACGGCGCACCATCTTCCAATAGCATTGGCTCATTCGCAGCGGCGACCTCGTGGCCGGCATACCACTCTTCCATTTCGCGAAAGCGGGCTTCGCGCGCGGCGCTGTCCCAGAACAGCATATTGAGATCTTTGGGATCACGTTCGGGCGGCGTCGTAATCTGAGGGGCAGCCAGAACAGGAGCCGCTTCGACATCGCTGTCAGCCGCACCCAATGAGCATCCTGACAAAGCCAGAGCGGCTAATGCTCCAAGGATCTGTATCCGCATCTTCAACTCCCCTTCACTAATGTCACTTGATGCACATCGAGCGTTCCAGCGCGAAAACCGCCTTCGCAATAAGCCAGATAATATTGCCATAGATCGATAAAGCGCTGGTCGAACCCGTCTGGCAAGCGCCCGTCTCCTGCTGCTTGGACAAATCGATTGCGCCACATCCTGAGCGTTTCTGCATAGTCCAGCCCAAAATCGTGCTGGTTATGCCAGCTGAGGCCTCTCGCCTCCGCCAGCTTGCGGAATTCACTGGTCCGGATCAGCAATCCGCCCGGAAAAATATAGGCTTGAATGAAGTCAGCGCTCTTGGCGTAAGTCTCAAACAGATCGTCCGCCATGGAAATGAACTGGATAGCCGCACGGCCCCCGGGTTTGAGGTTGTTTGCAACAGCATCCATGAATGTCGGCCAGTATTCGCGACCCAAGGCTTCGACCATCTCCACACTGACAATGGCATCATATTGCCCGCGAACATCACGGTAGTCTTGTTTGCGAAAGTCGATTGAGCGGCTGTATCGTGATCGCGCAAAGGCAAGCTGCTCATCAGACAGGCTGATTGCGGTCACAGCGCGGCTTTCATCGGCCAAATGGGCCGCGAGTGCGCCCCATCCGCAGCCTATTTCCAAGACATTACTGGCTTCACCTATGCGCTCGGACAGCGCTTCCAGTTTGGCACTTTGAGCGTTCACCAGCGCACTTTCAGAGCGAAATAATGCCGAGGAATACGTCATGCTCGGATCGAGCCACTGCTCGTAAAAGTCATTGCCGAGATCGTAATGCGCAGAGATATTGCGCGCAGACCCGGCCCGTGAATTGCGGTTAAACGCGTGAGCAAATTTTGCAGCCCAGCGATACCATCCCTTGGCGCGCCCTAATCCGCGCAGACTGCGCGCATTGTCGGCAAAAATCGCAAACACCGGGACAAGATCGGGGCTGTCCCACTCTCCTGCTTCGAACGCCTGATACCACCCGATTGAACCGCCGGTGATCAGACGCAGCAATGCGCGCCAGTCGTTGAGCTGAACCTCAGCTTCAAAACCCGGCGCACGGCCGCCCAGCACTCTTGTTGTTCCATCCGGCAGATGTCCGGTGAGTTGACCGCGCTCAAACCCTGCATCAATCCGGTCGAGAATAGTCTTGAAGCCAGGAGAAACCGCGCGCGCAAACCATCCCGGTTGCGGCACAAACCGCGAGCCGCTCTCAAGCAGCTCTCTTCCTCTCTCCATTCCCTTCGCTTGCATTCCCCTGTCCATAGAGACCAGAAGGCATGGACTGCAAGCGCTGCGGGACTACTCTTTCCAGTCTTTGTAGGCAGCTAATGCCCGCTCGCGCGCCTCGCGGTGCCCTATGATCTTTCGTGGATAGTCAGCAGGCCTGCAACCGTGCTCTTCCGGATCATGAATATATGGCTCATCTAGCTCTGAAAGCTCCGGCACATATTCGCGGATATAGCCTGCCGCATCGAATTTCTCGCTTTGCGAAAGCGGCGCCATGATCCGCACGAACATGTTCGAATCAACGCCTGTGCCTGCGACCCACTGCCAATTGGTCGCATTGCTGGCGTAGTCGGCATCGACGAGAGTATCCCAAAACCACTTTTCGCCGCATCGCCAATCGATCAGCAAGTGCTTGATGAGAAAACTGGCGGCAATCATCCGCACACGGTTGTGCATCCACCCTGTCTGCCACAACTGGCGCATGCCGGCATCGACAATGGGGTACCCGGTCTTGCCCTTTGCCCAGGCTTTGAAGTCCTTTGCAGCTCCTTCGTCTGTCTCAGGGTCACGCCAGGCAAATTCCTCCCATCCCGGCCGGTAACTTTCCGTGGCATAAGCGGGAAACTGGCAAATCGCGTTTTGCGCATAATCGCGCCAGATCAGCTCTTTTTCGAAGACTTTCCAGCCTTTGCCGCTCTTGCCAGCAAAGTGATGCCAAATCTGAACCGGGCTGATCTGACCGAAATGCAAATATGGGGAGAGTTGTGAGGTCTTGTCCACCGAAGGCAGATTGCGCGCATCGGCATAGTCATCGACATGATCGTCCCACCACTCCAGACGCACGTGAGCAGCTTCTTCGCTCATCGCCCAGAATTTGCGGATCGATCCCGCCCAATCGGGATTACTGGGTGAAAGCTTCCAGTCCGCCAAAGCGTCACTTGCAGGGATCATTTCTGACGGAGTTTGAATTTCAGGCTCTGGCACAAGATCGCGTGGAGGCATCATTGCCAACGTCGCTTTGGAAAACGGAGTGTAGATTTTGTAGGGACCGCCACTTCCAGTGGTAACGGAGCCAGGCGGCATCAAGTAATTCGCATCGTATAGCGCTAGGTCCACTTTGGCCTTTAACTGTGTCTGTTGCTTGCGCCACCAAGGCTCATAGTGCCGGTTCGCATGTACCTTTTCAGCGCCCAGTTCTTCAGCAATCGCGCAAAGATGCTCCACCGCATCGCCGCGGCGAAGGATAAGCTCAATCCGCTTGCTTGCCAGCGCGGCACCAAAATCTTCGAGCGCCAGGTCCAGCCATGCTCGCGAAGCGCCGCCATAGGCGTGATGGCCGGCAGCATCGTCGTCCAGCACATAAATCGCGATAACGGGCCCTGCCTGCGATGCATGAAACAAGGCAGGATTGTCAGCGACCCTTAAGTCGCGCCTTAGCCAGACTAGCTGTGGTCTTGTCATGAAGCTCCCTTTGCAAGGGAGACAACGAGATTACGGGACCCGTGGTTCCTCGCCTAAGTCAACGCATTGCAATTCTGGCAAAGAGACTTCGAAGCGGCCGCGCGCACGAGGGTCATAGAAACGCGCGTCACGGACCACGATCGTGCCATCTTCCGCTCGTTCCGCGATAGGCGCACGCGACCAGAACATATAGGCTCTTCCTTCGCTGGTCGCTTGCGCAGCCCGGTCAATTGCGGACCTGGAACAAAGACTGCGGACGGCTGACATCGGCTCGCGCGTGTTGTTTATAAAATCATGCTTTTCAAACCACCAGACGCGTCCTTCCCGCCATAACACTTCGCGTTCCCAGAACCAGAACACCACAGGACTGGAAATAACCTCGTCGGGTTTTCGATCTGCCGAGCCACCATAGGCGGTCGAAGCAGAAATCAGCCCGTTAAAACCGATATAGATCAGGCTGAGATACATCCAGATGCGCCCTGTGCGCTGCCAGTTCAGGTTCTCTTTCTCGTGGTTGAGCGAATGCCATATCCCAAAGCCAAGCAGGAACCACAGCCACACATCGATGATGAACAGGACGTCGCCATAAAACCAGCGGCTTGAAAATGGCTCAAGCAATCGCACGCCGTAAACATTGAGCCAGTCCAACGCCGGGTGAGACAGGCATCCGATCAGGCTGAGCAAGTAAAGCCATTTGAAATCTATCGGCAATCGTCCCACTGGCCTTTTGCCTCTGCCGGTTTGCCAGCTGTCAAAAGCCTTGAGCAGCAAGGCCAACAGCAATGGCAAAAAGACCATCGCCAAGGGCCCATGCGTCAGACCACGACGAAAGCCTAGATGCTCCACACCATCGAGCCAAAAGAAGCAGGCTGTATCGAGATCAGGCAAATTGGCACCGATAATCAGCGCCGGCATGGCAAGCCCGGTCTTCTTCTTGAGGCCCATTTGCCCCATCAAAGCGCCAAACAGGCTATGGGTCAGATTATCCATGTTTCCCTGTTGTCGCCCCGGTCAGAAATGCCCTGTAACCCATGAAATATATTGCGCCTTGTGTTCTCAATTAGTCAGAGACACAACAATATTTGCGTCCATCACCGGTATTTTCTTCGTAAACCATAGACTTCGTGCCGCAAATGAAAAGGGCGATGACTTGCGCCATCGCCCCTTCGTACCATGCGGGAACAGTTGAAAAACCGAAACCCGGCCAGCAACTGGCTGACCTATTCGACAGTCCAAGTCTGTCCACTGGCAAGCAAACGCGCGAGGTTCGGCTCTTTGCCTTCAGTTGCGCGGTTGCGTTCTTCCTGCACCACTTTCTCGAATGAAGGGCGCGGGTCATCATAAAGCACGCCAAGCGCCATCGGGAATGGACCGAAAGGAATTTCAACAAGCATATGCGCGACAGCACGGTTAGTAACATCGTGAACAATGACCCCGGCTGACTGCCAGTCACCATCGACAACTTCGACCACTTCGAGGCGCAATGTTTCGTGGTTTAGCGTGATGCCTTTAGTGCCGCCTGCAAACAGCATCGGCTCGCCATCTTCCAGCCAAAGCTGCTGTTCTTCGGCCCCCTTGGGTGCTGCGAAATCGTTGAACACGTCCTTGTTGTAGACGATGCAGTTCTGGAAGATCTCGATGAACGCAGCCCCTTCATGCGCATGGGCTGCGGTAAGAACTTCAGGAAGTTTCTTAGACACATCAAACCCGCGCGCCACAAAGCGAGCGCCTGCGCCCAGAGCAAATGCGCAAGGCTGGGCGGGACGATCAACCGAACCACCCGGTGTGGACGGGCTTTTCGTGCCTTCGCGGCTGGTCGGTGAATATTGCCCTTTGGTGAGGCCATAGATCTCGTTGTTGAACAGCATGATCTGCATGTTCACGTTGCGGCGCAGGACATGCATCATATGGTTGCCGCCGATGGACAGGCCATCGCCATCGCCTGTCACCAACCATACATCCAAATCAGGATTAGCCAGCTTTACGCCGGTTGCGACCGCAGGCGCACGGCCATGGATCGTGTGGAAGCCATAGCTTTCGATGTAATAGGGAAAGCGGCTTGAGCAGCCGATCCCGCTGATAAAGCAAGTGTTGGACGGATCGGCTCCCAATTGGGGCAAGGTGCGCTGCACTGCTTTCAGGATCGCATAGTCCCCGCAACCCGGGCACCAGCGAACTTCCTGATCCGTAACCCAATCCTTCAATGTGGTTTCAATTTTGGCAGGTGCGTTCATGACAGCGCTCCTTTGATTGCGCCGAGGATTTCATTGATAGTGAATGGCTGGCCACTGGTCTTGTTGAGCGGCTGCGCATCAACCAGGAATTGATCGCGCAGCACGGTCTTGAATTGGCCGGTATTCATCTCTGGCACGATAACCTGGTCATAGCTCTTGAGGAGCTCGCCTAGGTTTTTAGGCATCGGCCAAATATGGCGAACATGGATGTGGCTTACGTCCAGTCCCTCAGCCCGGGCGCGCCGTACGGCCTGATGGATCGGGCCAAACGTGCTGCCCCAACCCACAATCGCAAGCTTGCCGCCTGCTTCACCCAAAGCAACCTGCTGGTCGCTCACAGTGATGTTAGCAATCTTGTCCTTGCGCGCCTTTGTCATCGCTGAGTGGTTCTCTGGCGAATAATCAATATGACCGGTATCAACCGCTTTCTCGATCCCGCCAATACGGTGCATCAAACCTGGCGTGCCCGGCTTGATCCAGGGGCGAGCGCCATGGTCATCGCGCTTGTATGGGAGCAGCATCGGATTGCCTTCGGCATCCGTGCCATTCATTTCTTCCAGAAACTGCGCGGGGAAACGCTCGAACAAGTCAGGGTCAGGAATTTTCCAAGGCTCAGACGCGTTCGCGATATAGCCATCGGTCAAAAGCATGGTGGGCGTCATATATTGGACAGCAATCCGGCATGCCTCAATCGCGCATTCAAATGCGTCGGCCGGGCTGCGCGCGGCGATAACCGGGATCGGCGCATCGCCATTGCGGCCGTATACCGCTTGATAAAGGTCGCTCTGCTCCGTCTTTGTCGGAAGGCCTGTTGATGGCCCGCCCCGCTGCGAGTTCACAATCACCAGCGGAAGCTCCGTCATAATGCCGAGGCCCATCGCCTCAGTCTTCAAAGCAATCCCCGGACCGGACGAAGACGTAACGCCCAAGCTTCCAGCATAAGACGCGCCAATCGCAGCACAGATGGCTGCAATCTCGTCTTCCGCCTGGAAGGTGGTGACGCCGAACTCTTTCATGTTCACAAGGTGATGCAAGATCGCACTGGCCGGCGTGATTGGATAGCCGCCAAAGAACATCGGCAAGCGCAGCAGACGCGCGCCGGCGACTAAGCCCAATGAAACCGATTCAGCGCCGGTTACTGTGCGATAAGTGCCTGGGTCAGTCGGCGTAGGATCAAGATGCACTTGCTTGAGGGGACCAGCAAGCTCAGCTGTCTCACCATAGGCATGACCGGCATCAAGCGCAGCAATGTTAGCGTCGGCAATTTCAGGCTTCTTCGCGAACTTCTGCTTGAGCCAGTCATGCAAAGGCTTGCGCGGGCGGTCGAACATCCACAAGGCAAGCCCCAGCGTCCACATGTTCTTGCATCGCAAAGCGTCCTTGTTGCCAAGGCCGAA
>WTKI01000120.1:9684-11282 GCA_011524425.1 Altererythrobacter sp.
TCGCGCGAGCCAAAATTGATCTGGAAGGCGGAGACACCAAACAATGTGCCCTGCGGCGCGCGGATTTCCGCAGGGAAATCCGGAAATGTAGCAAGATCGTTTCCTGCCAGAGCCGTTGACAGCGTAAATTGCCCGCCGGTCAACTGCATCCCGTCTCCGCTATCACCAGCAAAACGGACAACCACAGCATCGGGCTGTTTGCCCGGCGCTACGTTATCGCCTGTATCTGCAACTTTCGTCGCCATCACTATTCCTTCCTACGGCGCTTTTTGTTGACGCGCCTTTCGTGTCAGGAAGCGCAATTATTGACACGCCGCCGCTCCCGCAATGAAGTTTTTCTCCTAGCGCCACAAATGCCGTGTGGAAATGCTCCACAGCCTCGCCTAACTAAACAAGCAGTATCTTAGGAGAGACCCATTTCATGACAGAACCAGGGCCGTTCATTCGCCCCGATATGAAGGCATTTCTCGATGGTCTTAAGGCTCTGGGTCCGCGCCCCACTGTCGCTGAGATGTCGCTGGAAGAGGCGCGCAATTCTTATCGCGCGCTGCATGCAATGGCAGACCGGCCTGCGCGAGAACTGGCAGTGGTCCGCGACTTGGCGTGTCCCGGGCCTGCAGGCAATATTCCGCTGCGGCTGTATGACACGAAAGCAGATCGCGAGGCGGGACCAGCGATGGTGTTCTTCCACGGCGGCGGATTTGTCATCGGGGATCTGGAAACGCATCACAGCCTTTGCGCAGAACTTTGCGCGTTGATGGATATGCCGCTTGTCGCTGTAGACTATCGCCGCGCGCCAGAAGCCCCCTTCCCCGCAGCCGTTGACGATTGCGAGGCAGCAACACGCTGGATTGCTGGATCGCCTGCGGAATTGCAGCGCGAGATCACAGGCCTCATCCCAATCGGTGATAGCGCGGGCGGCAACGCGACTGTCGTAATCAGCCAGCAGCTCGAAAGCGAACCTGCGGCTACCCCTGTGATCTTGCAGGTTCCGATATTTCCACTGGTGAGCGATGCAAAGGGCTCTGAAAGTCTGGAGCAGTTTTCAGAAGGTTTCGTCCTCACCAAAGCCGCGGTCGAGTTCTTTGATCAAAGCTATAAACCTGATCGCAATGACCCCCGTGCGTTTCCGATCCTAGGCGACCATGCGCAAACACCGCCAACTGTTCTCGTCACCGCCAGTCTTGATCCCATACGCGATTCAGGGCGCGATTATGCCGCTGCTCTGGCTGATGCAAACACTCGCCATGTCCATCTGGAAATTGCCGGTGTGACACACAGCTTTACTAATTTGCGCGCAGCTGTCGCGGGCGCTCAAGCCGATCTGGAAGGTATCGTTGCCGCGATGAATTCAATGCTGGAGAAAACTGCGTGACTGATTTGCCTTCCGCTTACCGCCCCTGTGCTGGCTTCATGCTGATCAACCCGGCAAACCAGGTGTTTGTCGGCCAAAGGATTGATTCAAAAGACAATGGCGCGTGGCAAATGCCGCAGGGCGGCATTGATCCGGGAGAAGATCATGAACAGGCAGCCTTGCGCGAGCTTTATGAAGAAACCGGCATCGGGCCGTCACTTGTGACAGTACTTGCGCGAAAATC
>WTKI01000266.1 GCA_011524425.1 Altererythrobacter sp.
GCCCGTGGGCTGTCACGATCTTCACCTCTGGAACAGTTTCGCGCAGCCATTCTTCCAGCTCGCTCATGTCGGAAATGCGCGGGACCACGATGAAGCTTTGCCCGCCGCGATGGTGCTCGCGCAGCAAGGCTTCGCGCATGACCATATCGTCCCACTCCATCACGTAAGTGCGCACGGCAAGCCGGTCGACCGGAGGCGTCTGGATGGTGGAAAGCTCGCGCAGACCCGTCATCGCCATCTGCAGGGTTCGCGGGATCGGGGTTGCTGTCAGCGTTAGAACATGGACGTCGGCGCGCAGCTGCTTGAGCTTTTCCTTGTGCGTCACACCGAAGCGTTGCTCTTCATCGACAATTACAAGGCCGAGATCGCGGAACTGGGTGCTCTTGGAGAGGATCGCATGCGTGCCGATGACGATATCAATATCGCCGCTGGCAAGGCCATCGCGTGTTTCTGTCATTTCCTTGGCAGGCACGAGGCGCGACAAGCGGCCGATCTTGAGCGGGAAGCCCGCAAAACGTTCTGTGAAGTTCTGATAGTGTTGGCGAGCGAGCAAAGTGGTGGGGGCAACCACAGCAACTTGCTGACCGATCATCGCAGCCACGAAGGCCGCACGCAAAGCCACCTCGGTTTTGCCGAAGCCAACATCTCCGCACACGAGGCGATCCATAGGCTTGCCGCTCTCAAGATCGCGCAGCACGTCTGCAATCGCGCGGTCCTGATCGTCTGTCTCTTCCCAAGGGAATTTCTCGACAAACTGATTGAACGCGCTTTCCTCTGCTTCAAAAACCGGCGCTTTCTTGAGCGCGCGCGCGGCCGCGACCTGCATGAGCTCGCCAGCTATTTCGCGGATTCTTTCCTTGAGACGAGCGCGGCGTTTTTGCCAAGCTTCGCCGCCCAGGCGGTCCAGCATGACCGCGTCTTCCGCTGAGCCATAGCGCGAGAGCACGTCGATATTCTCAACCGGTATATAGAGCTTATCGCCCCCCTTATACTCAAGGCACACACAGTCATGCTGGCTTTTGCCGACAGGCACGGGATCAAGCCCGAGATATTTACCGATGCCGTGTTCGACATGGACGACAAGATCGCCTTTGCCGAGCGCTTGAAGTTCAGCGAGAAACGCATCGGAATCCTTGCGCCGCTTTTTACGCCGAACCAGCCGGTCGCCCAAAACGTCTTGCTCGGTCAGCAGCTCCAGCTCGTCATTGGCAAAGCCGGTCTCAAGCGGAAGGACAGTTGCGACCGGTTGTCCTTTGGCAGCAAGCCCGAGCGCTTCCTGCCAGGTATCGGCCAGCTTGGTCTCGCAGCCAGCCTCGGACAGGATGGATGCGATACGGGCACGGCTGCCTGTAGAATACGCTGCGAGCAAAGGCTTCTTGCCGGACTTGCCCACGGACGAAAGATGCTTGGCCGCGGCCTCGTAGACATTGTCCCCCCGCGCGCGTTCTGGTGCGAAATCACGGGCTGAGGACAAGCCAAAATCGACGACGTTTGCGCTCTCTGGCTCTGCGAAGATACTGCTCTTGTGAGCCGTGCATGCTATCAGCGCTGCGCTGAATTCGTCGCGCGTCAGGTAGAGCGCGTCTTCAGACAAGGGGCGATAGCTACCCGCAGCTTGGCCGGCTGCCTGCTGGCGAGAGTTATGATAATCCGCAATGTCCGTCAGGCGTTCATCGGCCGCTTGCTGCGCCGCGCTATCGATTACCACTACATCTTCAGCGGAGAGATGGTCGAACAGCGTGCTTAGTTTTTCTTCAAACAGAGGGAGCCAATGCTCCATTCCGGCCAAACGGCGCCCGTCGCTGACCGCTTCGTATAGCGGGTCCTGCGTCGCAGCCGCTCCAAACTGCTCCCGATAGCGGCTGCGGAAACGCTTTATACTGTCATCGTCAAGCAAGGCCTCAGAGGCAGGCAGCAGCAAATGCTGTTTAAGGGTGCCTGTGCTCATTTGTGTGGTCGGATCAAACAGGCGCAGGCTTTCCAGCTCATCTCCGAAAAAATCGAGCCTCAAACCTTGATCGAGGCTGGAGGGAAAGACATCGACAATGGAGCCGCGCATCGCAAACTCACCGTGGTCAACGACAGTATCCGTGCGCGAATAACCCTGGCGTTGCAGCAAAGCGGCTAGACTTTGATGACCAATCTCTGTGCCCGGCTTGAACTCGCGTACGCTTTCGCGAATGCGGAAAGGGGAGAGCACGCGCTGGAGGACCGCATTGGCAGTAGTG
>WTKI01000271.1 GCA_011524425.1 Altererythrobacter sp.
TATAAGAGACAGCCGAGCAAGGAAGGCTCTATTCCCGGACGCTTCTGGATCAATTTGCGCACGACTGATTTGCACCGGAAATATGACATTCCCGACCTTACATTTCACGAAGCCATTCCCGGCCATGTTTGGGAAGGTGAATATTCCAACCGCTTGCCATTGATCCGCACTTTGCTGGGCTTTGGCGCGTTCAGCGAAGGCTGGGCGCTTTATGCAGAGCAAATGGCAGACGAGCTAGGCGCCTATGACGAGTTCAAAGTCGGACGGCTCGGATATCTGCAAAGCCTTGCCTTTAGAGCTTGCCGCTTGGTGGTTGATACAGGCTTGCACCACAAGCGCTGGACACGCGAACAGGGGCGCCAGTTCTTCATCGAGCGCAATGGATCAAAGCCGGAAGAAGTCGCCAGTGAAGTGGACCGTTATTGCAGCTGGGCAGGTCAAGCCTGCAGCTACAAAATCGGCCATAGCGAGATCGTTCGCCAACGCTCTCGCGCTGAAGCCGAGCTAGGCGATGCCTATGACTTCAAAGCATTCAACGATGCGGTAATTCTAGGCGGAAATGTTCCGCTGGATGTCCTCGCGAAGAATGTCGACAGGTATATTGAGTCTGCAGCCTAAAGGGACGCAAAACAGTGTGATTAAAGGCTTGTAATCCTCACTTTCGAGATGACGATTCTTTACTAGTCCTGAGAACTTAACAGGCTATCCTCATGATCGTTCTGCTCTTTTACTGAAGAGCGCAGGATCGGGGGCATCATGTTGAAGCACTTGTACCTATTGATCTTTTCACTGTTGGCGACGGCGCTGACAAGCGCTCCTGCCCAAGCGCGCTGGTACGAAGCCACAAGCGATCACTTTGTCATCTATGCTGACGATAGTCCGAAAGACATTCAGCGTTTCACTGAAGACCTGGAGCGATACCATTCCGCGATGGAACGCTTCACTGGACGCAAGATCGAAAAGCCGAGCCCTTCCAACCGTGTGACAATTTACGTTGTGGGTAGCTGGCGCGAAATGACAAAACTGGCGGGAAGCTCTCAAATTGCCGGCTTCTATTCGCCCAGAGCAGGCGGCTCGCTGGCATTCGTTCAGGACATTCGCTTCAGACGTGGCAAGCTGGATTTTTCGACCATCGTGCTATTGCACGAATATACGCATCACTTTTTTATGTCGACGTCGCGCTATGCAATGCCGCGCTGGATGAGCGAAGGCGCAGCCGAGTTCTTTTCATCAGCCTACTTTTCCGAAGATGGTAGCGTCGACATCGGAAGGCCTGCCAATCACAGAGCCAATGAGCTCTATTATTCCGATGACGTGTCGATCTATGAGTTGCTCGACCATGAACTTTATCGGAAGAACCGCAAATCAGCCTATGACGCATTCTATGGTCGCAGTTGGCTCCTCTATCACTATCTCACCTTCAACCCCGAGCGCTCTGGCCAGATAGGTCAGTATTGGGAGGCCCTTGCTGACGGTGTATCATCTACCGAGGCCGCAAAGCGGGTCTTCGGCGATCTTGATGCTCTGGAAGAGGAGCTGGAAGCCTATCTCGATGGAAGACGGATGCGGTATTATACATTTGCCGCAGAAGATATCTCCATCAGCAAAGTGACCCTGCGCGAATTGTCAAAGGGCGAAGCCAAGGTCATGCCGCATCTGATCGAATCCAAGCGCGGGGTGACCAAGGAAGAAGCAGAGAAATTGGTCAAGCGCATCCGAAAAGTGGCTGGGCGCTATTCCGATGACGCTGCTGTCCTTTCCGCATTGGCCGAAGCTGAATTTGACGCCGGCAATCTGGATGCCGCCATCGCAGCCGCCGATCGAGCGTTAGCCATCGATCCCATGCAGAAGAATGCCTATGTACAGAAAGGCTATGCATTGTTTGCCAAGGCGGAAGATGCTGACGACCCTGATGCTGCTTACAAAGCCGCATTGAGGCCATTTACTCAGCTCAATAGAATAGAGCCTGACCATCCGCTTCCACTCATCTACTATTATCGCAGCTTCACAGAGCGTGGAATTCCTCCATCAGAAAATGCCCGTCATGCTCTGGAGCGGGCATCACAGCTCGCGCCCTTTGATCACAATCTTGCGCTTCAGGTTGCTACAATGTTGGCCGGCGAAGGCAAGATTGCTATTGCGCGGCTAATGCTGGGCCCCGTCGCCGCCAATCCACATGGCGGCAACGGCGCGGAGTTCGCGCAACTTATGTTGACAGGCATGGAA
>WTKI01000424.1 GCA_011524425.1 Altererythrobacter sp.
GTGGCTAGTCACCACTTCCTTACCAACCCGGTCGAGTGTCGATTCCAAGCCCAAGCCGGCTTCAACACAAACCAGCATCAAATCAAGCGAATCCGGGAAGCCGTTTACGATTTCCGTCCGTCGCCGCTCCGCCTTGGCCCGAATGAACAGGTTCGGAATGTAAAGGCCCAGAACCATCAAGATGCCGCAAGTGAAATACATTCGGACCACTGTTGGCGGTTCAGCCGAGTTAAGCGATGCCAGAAGATACAGGCCTGGCAATACGAAGATCATCAGCAATCTGACGAGCGTGTAAACGCGCGGCGCTGCTGGTGACATATAGCCAGCGGCGCGCAATTGCTTGGCGACTTCTGTTTCAGCTGTATCGCCAAGGTTCAAACCGGATTTTTCAATTTGTTTGGCGAGCTTGGCCCATGCGCTCTCTGTGCGCTTGCGGGTCAGCGATTCCGATGTAGGCGATGTAGTATCTGCTGACATTGCCGACAGTTCACGGGAAACCTGCATCCGCCGTGACGTCAGGTTGGAGACGACGAACACCACCAGCGCCACCAACCCAAAGATGATGACGAGAAAGAGAGCGCGAACGATCCAGTTTGAAGTGGCTAGCTCAATCATGTCACACCTTCAGATCGATTAGGCGGCGAATAACGTAAACGCCGATGCAATACATCACGACCAAGGTGATCGCGCTATAGATGAAGATCGGGTCTTCTGACGGATCGAGATAATATTGCGGCGCCATGGAAAAGATCATCACAAACGTGACGATCGGCAAGCCGGTCAACATCCAGCCGGTCATACGTCCTTCAGAGCTCAGCGCACGAACCTTCATGAACATCTGATGCCGGTCGCGAATGACCTTCGCGATATTCTCGAGAATCTCAGCGAGGTTACCGCCGGTCTGGCTCTGAACTGACAGAGACACCACGAACATCCGCATGTCTTCAAGGCCCCAGCGATCTGCCATCTGCTCCAGCGCACCAATCAGGTCTGCGCCATAGGCAACTTCGTCACTTATCAGCCCGAACTCGGACCCGATGGGATCTTCCATTTCCTTGGTCAGCAAGTCGATGGCTGACGAAATAGGGTGACCGGACCGCAAAGCACGTACGAAAATATCGAGCGCGACAGGAAATTGCTTTTCCATGCGGTTACGGCGCGATCGCGCAAGAGCGCTAATGATCAGGAGCGGGATGAAGATCGCAACAGCCAGCGCGAAAATCAAAACCATAAAGATTGCGCCGATACCTACACCGGCTCCGCTGGCTGCGGAAAACAGAATGCCGACCAAAAAGACGACAACAAATCCAAGCGCCATGAAAACCATGATCTGGCCAGCAGAAAAAGGAATTGCCGCTGCGAACACAGTCTTCTCAAACTGAGCGATACGAGCTTCAATACCTTCAGGAAGCTCAGCCCTGTCGCGTGGACGGTTCTTGATCAGCTTTCCGACGACGACTTCACGGTTTTCGCCAGAGCTGATCATGCGCAAGCGCTTGTTCACAGCGCCGCGATAGCTGCGGGTCGCCGCATAATTTGTCGCGATAGTTTGTGCGATGAGGAACACCGCAGCGAACACTGCGAGCATGATCAGGATCCGGGTAATCTCTACCGTCATATGTCTTAGTCCAAACGCATTTCAGGGCGGAACAGATCAGCGGGCAGCTTGATGCCATGCGCTTCTGCATCCAGCAGGAATTTCGGGCGGATCCCGGTTGCTTCGAAGTGACCGATAACCTGGCGGTTTTCATCGATGCCTTCCATCTTGAAGCGGAATATCTCCTGCATCGTAATGGTGTCACCTTCCATGCCGGTCAGTTCAGACAGGCTTGTAACTTTACGGCGGCCATCGCTGAGACGGGAAACCTGAACCACAACGTGGATTGCCGAAGCAATCTGGTTACGCGCAGCTCTTACAGGCATGTCGATACCGCTCATGCCGATCATTTGTTCAACCCTGCTGAGGGAATCGCGTGAATTGTTCGCGTGAACCGTGGTCATGGACCCATCGTGACCGGTATTCATAGCCTGGAGCATGTCAAACGCTTCGCCTGCGCGAACCTCGCCCACGATAATGCGATCAGGACGCATACGCAGAGCGTTCTTCACGAGATCGCGCTGGTTTACCTCGCCGCGCCCTTCAATGTTGGGCGGGCGGGTTTCCAACCGAGCGACGTGGCTCTGCTGCAATTGGAGTTCGGCCGAGTCTTCAATGGTGACGATGCGTTCGCGCTCGTCGATGAAGCTCGACAAGGCATTCAGCATCGTGGTTTTACCAGAGCCGGTTCCGCCAGAGATAAGCACATTGCGGCGCGAGCGAACGACGGCCCTCAGCACTTCCGCCATTGGTTCAGGCACAGAACCCAAATCAACCAGCTTTTGCATGCTGATCGGGACTTTGGCGAACTTACGAATAGAAAGCAGCGAGCCATCAAGCGCCAACGGAGCGATGATCGCATTTACGCGGCTGCCGTCGCTCAGACGGGCATCGACAAATGGCGAGCTTTCGTCGATCCGGCGGCCGACCGCGCTGACAATTTTCTGAATGATCCGCATCAAATGCTTCTCATCCTGGAAACGCACACCGCTGCGCTCCAACACACCGCTACGCTCGATAAAGACGGTGTCTGCGCCGTTTACCAGGATATCAGTGATGCTTTCATCTTTAAGCAGCGGCTCTACCGGTCCAAGACCCAGCAGCTCGTCAAGCACTTCATCGACGAGGCTAGCCCGCTCTTCGCGATTGAGTGGCTGGTCGAAATTTGCCAGCAACTCAGGGATGATCGCGCTGATCTCTGCTTTGACCTGCTCTTCAGGCAGCTTGTCGAGCATGGAAAGGTTGATACGTTCAAGCAGAGCTTGGTGGATTGCCATGCGCAATTGTAGCCGATGCGCTTCACGCTCAGATACTTGCGGGTGCAGCGCAACAACTTCCGCTTCGTAATCCGGCTGCGTATCCTCAGAAAAATCTTGAGTGGCAAAGTCTTCGCGCATTGCCGCGTCAGGACGTTTGATTTTCCACATGGCGGGTTATTCCTCTGCTAGCTTGTCCATCAACTGGTCAGCCAGCTCGTTGATGTCTTTCATGAATTTGCTGCGCTTTTGGATGCTGCTGATCAGCACACCTTGGTCCTGCGCGGTTCTCGGGAGGTTTCCTTCTTCTGCCACAGTGGCAAGAATGGGGTGTTTGAGCGCGTCTGCCGCATCGGATGCGCTGATGGTCTTAAACAGCTTTTTCTCGATACGGTTGAGCACCACTTGGATGGATTCGCGTGCCAGGCCCATGGAAACAAGGAAGTCCAGCTGTCGCTTGGCATGGCGCAAGCTCGGAATAGTGAGAGTTCCGACCAACAATGTCTGGTCTGCTGCAAAAACCGTTGAAAGCGACCAGTTGGTAAAGGAAGCAGGCAAATCGACGATCACCAGATCGTATTGTTTGCGTGCCAGCTTCACCACTTGCATCAAGGTGTCAAATTCGATCGCTTCGATCGGCATGATGTCATGCGGAGCGGCAATGATATCGACATTGTGGGCATCTGACGCGCTTGCGACAGAGCTGACCAATTCGTCATCCAGCCGTCCGTCTGAATCGAGCAGATCAGCCAGAGTCAGCCTTGGATTTGCTCCGATATAGGAAGATGCATCGCCTGACTGGAGGTCAAGATCGATAATGCAAGCGCGGCTTCCTTCGCCGTAGGCATCCGCCATGTCAGCGGCGAGATGCGTTGCAATCGTAGTGGCACCAGATCCGCCAATGCTCTTCAGGACCGCTACAAAGGGTGCGAGCTGAACGTCTTCAACCGGGGCTGCCTTGATCGTCTCAGATGCATCAACAATTGCAGTGACAAGCTCGTCAACAGAAAAGGGCAGGGCGACGATGTCCGTAACGCCGCGGCGCAACAATTGCCGTGTTGTCGCAATGTCGACATCGGCCAGTCCGGCAATAACCGGCACATGCGGCCAATCATTGCGCAATTGATCAACCCGTTGCAGCGAGTTGTGCGATTTGGGATCGACTTCGATGACGACTATGCGCGCGCCGGCTAACTGTGTTGCGGGCAGGCTTTCATCAAGAGCACATTCGCAAGCGACAACATCGGCCTGAATTTGGTCGATATCTGCAAGATGCTGTGCATCAGCGACCACGAACACGCCTTTCGGCAATTCGCTTGCTCGCTTGATGCTGCCTTGCGTTATGTCTTCAAGTCGCCCCATCTTTTGCCTCAGTTGGACACTGTACCCGCATTGTCTTCAGCGGTCAGTGAGTATGAAAAGTCAGGAAGGCCTACATTGCCACCAAAAGGTGTGAACGTAAGCGGTGTGTACTGCATGTTCAGAAGTCGGACAGTTATGACCGGAGATATGTCTGGTCCATTAGGGTTTCCTGCGAAGCCCAATCCGGAGCCTGAATAAGTCACTTCGATGTTTTCATCGGCTATGCGTGGCCAGACATTCTGCATGCGGTCGCGCAAATTGCCAAAAGCGGTCGCGTCAAAGGTCGTCCCCGGACAGGTGCCCGACGCACAAGTGCAACCGGTGCTTATGCACGTGAGTTCACCTAAGGCAGCAACCGGAATTCGGTCGCCCTGAGCGATGACAGTGCCGCCGACATTGGCATTCACATAGCTTGTCGTCGTCAGATCTGACGCGAGAGGATCAGTGACTGCTGCAAAACGTGCGCCAACCTGAGTGGCTTTTTCAGCCTGGTTCAGGTTCCATGCGTAATAGCCGACATCGATCGAACCGATGACAAAGATCAGCAGCAAAGGCAGCACCAGGGCAAACTCGGCTGCCATGGCCTGCTCGTCCTTGAGGAATGCTTTGAAGAGCCCGCTCACGATCAAATCCCCATCACTGTAGCTTGTTGAGCCGCGCGCAGGTTGGCCGTGTCGTTGATGATCCCGACCCCGCCAAACAAAGACACATAGTCAACGTTAGCTGCGACATTGATCTGCGGAGCGCGATTAGTGCTGTCGTAAATGCCTGTCTGCGATGTCGCATCGGTCGGGCAAGTTATCGTAACGGTTATGTCAGCGTCTTCCCAACCTAGCACGCGTGCTTCGCCGCCGGTCAGCTGCCCGGTTCGGGTCAGATTGCGAATGCTGTCTCTAATCGCGACCGGCACCGCACTCGCAGTTCCGTTCTGGCAATTGATGTTTGCAAAATCCTGCCGAGCGCCCCAGCGCGCGCCGTCGCGGACCCCCTTTACCACTTGGTGCTGCGTGTAAAAGTAGTGCGCGCCTTCAAGCGTTGTGAAAAGCAGCATGACAGCGAGCGGCAGGATCAGCGCCATTTCAGCTGCTGCGCCGCCTCTTTGGCAAAGGGTAAGGGAACGTAATTTCTTCATCATCGCACCAGATAGGGTTGGTCTCTTCGCACAAGCGGCCCGCCGAGAGAGCCAGAGCCTGAAATCACTGTCTCACCGATAATTTCGACGTAAATGTCGTCCTTGCCAGTGAATTTCCCATCATTGGGTCGGTCGAGAGAAGGCTGGACCAGAAACACATCAATCCAGGTCAGCACTGGCAAATCCGGAGTGAAGCCCTGCACATTGTGCAAACGGCAATTGATAACGGCCACAGACATTACCCGGCGATCGCCTGTTGTGGTGGCTGGCGCACCGAGAGCTGGCCCGCATACTGCCTGATTGCGTGTGGTTGCAGGGGTGGGAGGTTGCATCCCGTTGCCCGGAATTCCGGTAGCTGTATCAACAAGAGCGGAACCGGCATTGTCGATCTCGTAGAGATAGGTTTCATACCGGGTCACATTCGGACCAAGTGCTCCGATCCCCTGCCAGTTAAACGCTGATCCGTAATGCGTGCGGAAATAAGCGGCACGGTCCCAAACGCCATTGCCGAAGAAGTCATCCTTGCAATTGCCGGGCTGGCCATCTTCCAATGCATGGCAGATATCGCGCGGATGCCCCATAGATCCAATCGGAGTTGTGCTGGGCAATGGGTTAAGGTCTGTGGGACGGTAGGGATTAATCGGCTCTTCCCAGTCGCTATTGATCGCGCAAGTCTTGTCATCCACCGGCGATGCAACGGGCCGCACGAGGTCCTTACGCACATTGAATGCCGGAGAACAGTTCGCATCGCCGTCAACGCAGCCATTGGAATTGTAGATGTCAAAGCGGGTGTTGATAGCAGCCGGGCCATTCGCGATGTTGCCGGTTTCCGTATCCACAGTGATCTGGTCGACGCCATCTTGCGAAATGCAGTCACCGGGCGGGCCATTCCAACCCAGAGCACGGCGTACTTCATTCGCACCGGCACCGCCCACGCGCAAATAGCCATAGACGCCCGGGCCCCAACCATTGGAACCACCGCCCGGCTTTGTCAGCAATCCATCACCGATGCGGCCTGTAATATCGATAGGCGTTTCTGTCGTGACAGTGCCGCTCTCAGGCTCATCCGGATTACACACCATCAGTGGCGGGATGCGGCAGACAGCAGAGCCAAGGCCTGCGACCGCCTGTGCATTAAGGCTTCCGCTTACTGCCCCTACAATTGGAGTGAGAGCATAATTTGCCGCGCGCGTATCAACCGTTACTTCGACGAAACGCGCATCGGCAAAAAGGCCGGTGTCCGTTGCAGCAATAGGATTAGTACCAGCTTCAGCATCAGCTCTATTGCGATAAAACACGATCTGCGTCGCTTCACTGACATCCACTGTCTGGTCGGCAGAATCATTGGCAAAGAAGGTTGAGTTCTGGACTAGACCACCCTGAATTGCAGCGATTGCACGATCAATCGCGCCGGACTGGCGATCCAATTGCGTCGCGCCAGCCAATGCTGCCTGGTCGGCAGCGTTCTGCAGCTCTGTGTCCATGCCAGCGAGACGCGTATAATCAAACGCCAAGCCTGCAAGAGCAATAATGGGTATCAACGCAAGAGCGTAGGTCGCTGCGACCGCGCCGTCCTGGTTTCTCCAGAAACGTTTCGCCTTAAACGGCTTTTCCTTGGGTTGTTCCATTACCTTGTACCATTTTTGAAGGATCGGATTTATCCGCCGCCGCCACTGCCGACATCGGTTGTCTCAATCCGCTCAGGCTGTTTGACCTGATCGGTGCGATAACGCTCAATCGCCTGCGCAGCATGTTCAGCACTGGTGGCGGGGATGGGCGTGTCGTATTGAGGGTCCGGATTGACGACCATTGCCGCGTAAGTAGCGCGGTTGGCTTCACCGAAACCTGGATCCTGATACCCGAGCAATTCCTTGTCTGCGACGGTCGAACAGCCTGCAAGGCTTGTTGCTGCGAGAAGTCCGGCAATCAGACGGCGATTAATAGTCATATCCATCCTCCCCAGCCGCATTGGCAGCGGCATCACTTGACGTCGGCACAGAGCCATTCGGTGCAACAGGCTCAGGGCGGTACATTGTACCATTGAGCAATACGTCAGCCTGAACAGGATCAGCTACCCGATCAGTTGGCAAACGAACTTGTTCAGGCCGGATCGGCTGGACCAGTCGCGGTGTCACCACGATGAGCAGCTCTGTCTCGCCTTTTCTAAAGCCGGATGACCGGAACAATGAACCGATGATCGGCAGAGAGCCCAGCAGTGGAACCTGATCTACTGTTGTCTCAAAGTCCTGCTGGATCAGGCCGGCAATAGCAAAGCTCTCGCCATCACGCAGTTCCAGCATAGTGCTTGCGCGGCGCACCTGAAGCCCGGGGATCGTTAGTCCGCCAACTGTAATGGAAGCGCTAGGATCGATCGAGCTAACCTCTGGTTCGACCAGAAGGTTGATTGTGTCATCGCTCAAAACGGTTGGTGTGAAGCCAAGACTTACACCGAATGGCTTGAATTCGACGGTGATCGCCGCACTCGAGCTGCCGGCTCCGCCTTGTCCGCCAATGGCCTGGGCAATCGGGATCGGAAATTCACCACCTGCAAGGAAGGAGGCGCGTTCACCCGACAGCGCAACCAATGTTGGCTCTGCCAAAGTCTTCGCCATGCCTTTGTTTTCAAGCGCATCCAGTGCGATATCGACATTGAGGCCGAGGACGTCTGTGAAGCTTCGCGTAATCACGCCAAAAGCCCCTGTGACTTCATCGACTTCGAGAACACCGTTTCCAAATACGCCGGTTGGATTCTCGCTTGGTGTCAGGCTAGCGCCTGCCCCGGTAACGCCATTAAAACGGCCGCCGTTCGAGCCGAAGAAAGACCGGACGCCCAGTTCCTTGCCAACGCTGCGGCTAACCTCTGCAAAGCGAACTTCCAGCATGACCTGCTGACTGCCGCCGAGGCTCATCAGGTTGACGACATTGTCACCCGCGTAAGCGCGGGCCAGCTGGACAGCCTTGTCAGCGGCGCCAGCACCGCTGACTGTGCCGGAAAGAACGATCGATTCGTTGGAAATCCGCGCTTCGATTTGCTCGCCGGGCATCAATGCGGACACTTGTTCACGCAAAGCGAGCACATCGGGACCAACCGCGACATCCATGACGGCCAGAACATTGTTGCGGCTGTCATAAAGTGTGAGGCTGGTAGTGCCGAGTGACTTGCCCAGGACATAAACCGAGCGGTCCGAGATCGGGAAAATATCCGCCACTTCGTCATTGCCGATCATTGCCCGCGCAATCGGACGGTCAGCGGTAATGACCTGGCTCTTGTTTATAGGGACCTCGACCGATCCGGCATGGATCGATGTCTCGTCACTTTGCGCCATCGCAGGCGTAGCAAGGGCAGGGGCCAACGCAACGGCAGTGCCAAGTGCGATAACCTGTGCGGCATGTTTCAGATTCTTGCGCATGGTCTTAAAATCCCCCCTTGCGCTTGACTTCATAGGTCGTGGGCTCTGTGCCGCGAATGATCGACATTGTCGGACCGCGCGGCGCACGTGGCAGGCTTACAACATTGCTAGGCGCTGCTGCAGAGCCGCCTCCGCCAGAGCTAGTGCTATCGCGGGCCGGTATATAATAGCCCGCACCGCCAAGATCGCTTGGTGTTACAACTTCGGTTGAGCCAACCAGCTGGTTTTCTACATTGCGCAGAACCAGGCTTAGCGAACCGACCTGACCTGCAAGCACAAGCTTTTGCGCGCCGGTAATATCGGTCTGAAGCGTCGCGGTTGATCCGACAGAAGGCTCTGTCTGGTTCTCGTCAGCGATCTGGTCGATCGCAAGGACCAGCACATTTTCAAGCACGACATTGGTCATTTGGTCATCGCTGCTTGCGCCGTCTCCTGGGATCTGGCGGGTCAGCAGGACATCAACCACATCGCCTGCGCGGACGAAACCGCCGACACCAGACACCTGGTTGACCGGGATGGATACCGCGCGAAGTTCTTCGGGAATAATGGAAGCAAGCGTAGCGCGGCCACCTTCGCCGCTTACCTTGCTTGCTAAAACAGGTTCGCCCACTGTGATCGGGCGCAGAGCTACGCGTCCGCCGCGTGTCGCTTCCTCGATCGATACAAAGGCACCGTTAGGGACAGAATTGGCCGGCCAGTTGCGTAAAGCAATGTTCGTGCTGGTCAGTTGAGTTCCAAACTGGAAGTCTTGTGTGGCTACAACCACTTGGACAAGACGGTTGGCCTCAGCCTCGCGTTCTTGCTGGGCCTCTCGCCCAGAGAAATACGAATTTGCTAAATACACCGCGATAAGGCCGATAAAAATGGCCAAGCCGACGATGAGGAGGTTTCGTCCCCTCATAATCACCCCCTAAAATGCTCAAACGGAAGAGTTCCTCGATTCGAATGTCGAGACTAGCAGAATTTCCGCCGGGATAAATTGTATGAAATCGTAGAAAAATGGCCGGACTCACATTTTGTGAGTCCGGCCACCTAACATTCTGACTTAGCTAGGAGGCATGCAGCTCGTAGCAGCAGCCGTACCGTCGATGCAATCAGCTGCTTCTTCCATTGTGTCGCTGATAGCCTCACCCAGAGCGATAGATGCAACAGCGATGCCGGCACCAACCAGAGCAAGGATCAGAGCATATTCAGCTGCTGAAGCGCCAGATTCGTCACGAAGGAAAGATTTTACAAAAGTCATAGTTATTACCCCATTCAAACAAGCACGGCTTGAAGTCCATTTCTCCGTGCAGTCCACAAGTTCAACAGCAGTCCGAAAAAATTCCCGGCTTAGCTGGCCCCGAGAGGGGTGTCTGTATGTGGAACCGGCGCGACCCTTTTGTCTTATTTGAGACCGGGCCATCGCACCGGTTCATCACGCAGGTTCCCCTCGGAACTGTCCATAATGGTCCACAATTAACCTCTGAGGGTCAATTTTTTTAACTTACTCAAGTGTTATCTCTAAAAAACAGTGCATTAGGGGATTTTTTTGCAAACAAAATTGCTTAACGGCGAGATGGATTCCGGTCAGCCCCCGTTTCCAAAAATGGTTAACGCAAACAACACCTTTGCTGCGATTCGAATCGCTGATTCGAGCAAGGATCGAATGTTTGAAGGTTAAGAATTCTCGCCTGAGATTTTAATCGTTCAGCTTCGGTCTAGGGCTTTCCCTTATATCAATAGGCATAGCGCGAATTATGCTTTGCGCTGCGGGGTAAGGAAGCAGGGGGATCAACAGCAAAAATCCGAGATACCGTTCAGGAATCAGATCTTCTTTGTGTTGGCATTTGTTCCCAGCGTCGCCCGATCGTCACACGGCCGGCAGCGCTCACGGGACCCGAAGCACACATAGGGAAGGCCAGCCTGGCGAGTCGCCAATGCGGTTAACTAACCGGTATAGGCGCGTCCCGATGCGGGACATCGTTAATTCGGGTCGCTCGTAAATCACTATTTTTACGAGAAAGTTTCTGGAAACGCGGTTTTATATGGTTACCAAGCTTGCAACCATGATTAACTGCTGTTTGTCTCTGGATGACAGATTTCCGGGCAGGCGACTCGAGTCGTTATGTAACCGGAGGCGAATTTGGACGGGCCGCAAGAACATCAGGGGAAGCGCTTTTCGAAGCGTTCCGCGCAAAGCAGTCGGCTTTTATCGGCAGCCAAGTTTTGATGCTCTTGCGAAACGGTCCGCAGTTTGAATGAGCGACCCATGCAAAGGGTCAGCAGAGGAATGGCAGATGACTGATTTTGAGAACGGCAAACAAAGTGGTTTTGGTCGTGACAATGGTGCTCATGAGAGCTTCGACGAAACCTCGAACCTATATCAGGAAGCTGCTGTAAGCCCATCGTCTGCAAGACAAATCATGCAAGCCAACGCTGATGGCTTTGTTGTGCTTCCGGAAGGTGTCTCGCTTAACG
>WTKI01000304.1:0-3913 GCA_011524425.1 Altererythrobacter sp.
GATAAATGATCAGGCCAGCAATCGCAGCGAGCACAGGGAAGAATTGAGGAAAGCCAAACAGCGGCGCGGCGGCGGCGGCAGCGACCACTGCGCTCATCCCGGCAAGCGAGGAAATACGGAAGATTGCCAGAATGCTGAGCCAGACAAGCGCATAGGCTGTCCCAATTGGCCAAGCCAAACCAAAAGCAACGCCCGCATTGGTAGCAACGCCTTTACCGCCTTTGAACTTCAGCCAAACGGGAAAACAATGGCCAATAACCGCTGCACCTGCGGAAAACGCCATAGCGACCTCTCCCCACAATTGGCCTGCGATGAAGACCGGTGCAAATCCCTTGAGCAGGTCGAGCAATAGCGTTCCCGCTGCCAGCCCCTTATTGCCCGTGCGTAAAACATTGGTCGCGCCGATATTGCCGCTACCGATATTGCGCACATCGCCCATGCCGGCCGCCTTCGTCAGCAGCAGACCAAAGGGGATCGAACCCAGAGCGTAGCCCAGCAAGGCGGCAAATAACGGTTCCAATTCTTGCTCTCCGTTCGGGCTGACTTGTCGAAGCCCCGCACATCTTATAGCGAGCGTCACTCATACGGAAATTTCACCCTTCGACAAGCTCAGGGTGAGCGGAGTTTTGCCCAGTTGGAAGCCCATTCCCCTATATTGCTGTTCGATTCCGGCGTTGGCGGACTGACTGTGCTGGCTGAATTGCGCAAGGTCTTGCCCGATCCGCCGTTGATCTATGCTGCAGACATGGCGGGCCTGCCTTATGGGACCAAGTCGGAATCGCAAATCGCTGCGCGGGTCGCCGGACTGCTCGGTAAGATGAGCGAACGCTATCGTCCGCGGCTCGTCTGCATTGCTTGCAATACGGCGAGCACGATTGCGCTGGGCATGGTCCGCGAAGTTCTGGAAGTACCGATTGTCGGCACTGTGCCGGCGATCAAGCCAGCAGCAGCATTGACGCAAACCGGCGTTATCGGATTGCTCGGGACAGAGGCGACCATCCGCCAGGCCTATGTCGACAACCTCGAAGCTGAATTTGCATCTGACAAGACTTTGCTGCGCTATGCGGCGCCTCAGCTGGTGGATGCAGCGGAAGCCAAACTGCGCGGGCAAGCGCCCTCGCCCGAAACCATCAAGGCGGCTGCAGAAGGGTTGAAGGCTTTGGATGGAAGCGAGCGGATCGACACAGTGGTGTTGGCTTGCACACACTTCCCTCTGCTCGAAGACGAGTTAGCGGCGCACTTCGTACCGGGCACGCGCTTCGTCCATGGCGCAGACGGGATAGCGCGCAGGATCGCGCAGCTGACACAAGGCCAGAGGTTTGACCGAACACAACCGGACAAAGCGATCACCACCGGCGATCTGGAAGAGTTTCAGGCTCTCGCCCCTGCCTTCTCCGAGCAGAAAATCGATCACTTGGATCGGTTTTAATCGCGAACCATTCGCAAAGATCGCTGTAGAATTCTGGAACGTTTGCCCTTAGACCGCGCTTTCTATCGGATATGATCTGCGGCCTAGAGCTCAGCAAAAATAAGCGGAAGTTGCACGCGTGAATTACGACATGATCTTCGACAAGGCGATTGATCGTCTGCACGAGGAAGGACGCTATCGCGTTTTCATCGACATTATGCGAAACAAAGGTGCGTTCCCTAACGCGCGGTGTTTTCATAGCCATAACGGGCCGAAGCCGATCACTGTGTGGTGCTCGAACGATTATCTCGCCATGGGCCAACACCCCAAGGTGATTGAAGCCATGGAAAATGCGCTGCATGATGTCGGCGCTGGCTCTGGGGGCACACGCAATATTGGCGGCAACACGCATTTGCATGTCGAACTGGAAAGCGAGCTGGCTGACCTGCACGGCAAAGAAGGCGCGCTGCTGTTTACCAGCGGTTATGTCTCTAACGACGCGACGCTTTCGACCATTGCCAAATTGCTTCCCGGCTGTGTGATCTTTTCCGATGAATTGAACCATGCGAGCATGATCGCCGGGATCCGCAATTCCGGCTGCGAGAAACACGTTTTCCGGCACAATGACATGGCGCATCTGGAAGAACTGCTGGCGGCGCAAGATCCTGAAACGCCTAAGCTGATCGCATTTGAAAGCGTCTATTCCATGGATGGCGATATCGCGCCGATCCACGATATTTGCGATTTGGCTGAGAAGTACAACGCACTGACCTATATTGACGAGGTTCATGCGGTTGGCATGTATGGCAAGCATGGCGGCGGTATTTCCGAGCGCGATGAGGCCGCAGACCGGATCGACATTATCGAAGGCACCTTGGGTAAGGCATTCGGCGTAATGGGCGGCTACGTCGCGGCGGACAAACGCGTAATCGACTGCATCCGCAGCTATGCGCCCGGGTTTATCTTTACCACATCGCTCAGCCCTGTGCTGGTCGCAGGTGTGCTGGCTGCAGTGAAACACTTGAAATCTTCCAGCGAAGAGCGCGACGCTCAGCAAGCAGCAGCGGCGATGCTGAAAGACAAGTTCCGTGGTGCAGGCTTGCCCGTTATGGACAGTGTTACGCACATCGTCCCGCTCATGGTGGGCGATCCGGTGCGCGCCAAAAAGATCAGCGACATCTTGCTCGCGGAATATGGCGTTTATGTTCAGCCGATCAATTTTCCCACTGTGCCGCGTGGTACAGAGCGGCTACGGTTCACCCCCGGCCCTGCTCATACAGAAGAGATGATGGACGGGCTGACAGCCGCATTGGTGGAAATCTGGGACCGCTTGGAGCTGGAACTCAAGAAAGCGGCATAGGCCGCTTGCGCTCGGTTGCAAAAGAGGACTAGGGCTTCTTCCAGCGATTCATTGCTTGGGAGAGCACGATTTGAACCCGCATAAGAAATTTACTCGCACGCTTCTAGGCACATTCGCCTGCGCGACCGCTTTGGCGAGCGCGGCACCGCTCGCTGCGCAAGAACGGCCCATTGCTTTTACAGGCGCCACTATCTTGCCGATCGAAGGTGATCCGATCGAGAATGGCACAATTGTCATTCACAAAGGCAAGATCACTGCCATTGGCGCGAAAGTCGCGCTGTCCGAAGGCACAGAGGTGCGCGATGCAACAGGCAAAGTGATCACCCCGGGCATTGTCGATACCCACTCGCATATCGGCCAGGTCCAAGGGGCTGACAGCAGTGCACCGATCCAGCCTGAAGTGCGCGCAATGGATGCGATCAATCCCAAGGATCACAGTCTGGACAAGGCGCGCGCAGGCGGCATTACCTTCGCCAATGTCATGCCGGGTTCCGGCCATTTGATGAGCGGCCAGACTCTCTACATGAAACTGCGCCGCGGAGATTTTGTCGACGATGTCGCTGTGCGGGATAGCGAAGGCAACATCCTTGGCGGCATGAAAATGGCGAATGGGACGAATCCTATTCGCGACACGGCTGGTTTTCCCGGAACTCGCGCAAAGTCGGCAGCCTTGGTGCGCCAACGTTTTGTAGATGCGCAGCCTTATTGCGATGGCAGCAAGAAGAAGCGCGACCTTGCCAAGGATGCTTTGTGCGAGGTCCTCTCCGGCAAACGTCTCGTCCATTTCCACACCCACCGGGCCGACGACATAATGACTGTGCTTCGCTTGCGCGACGAATTCGGCTTTAAGCTGCTCATCCAGCACGGCATGGAAAGCGGCGATGTCGCGGACCGGCTGGCCGAAGCAGGCGTGCCGGTTTCACACATTGTAGTCGACGCACCCGGCGGCAAACTGGAAGCGATGAATGCGCGCATTACATCTGCGGCCGATCTGGAGAAGGCAGGCATTCTCGTCTCGCTGCATTCCGACGATCCGATTGTCGACAGCCGGATGATGTTCCGTCAGGCCGCTCTCGCTGTGCGTGGCGGCATGAGCCGTGACGGTGCCTTGCGGGCGCTTACGATCAATGGCGCCAAGCAGGTCG
>WTKI01000304.1:4013-6131 GCA_011524425.1 Altererythrobacter sp.
ATGAGCCGTGACGGTGCCTTGCGGGCGCTTACGATCAATGGCGCCAAGCAGGTCGGCTTGGAAGACCGCATTGGTTCCTTGGAAGTCGGCAAGGATGCGGACTTGCTGGTGATGGATGGCGATCCACTATCGATCTACACCAAACTGCTGGAGACTTGGGTCGAAGGCGATCTGGTGTGGGATCGCAGCAATCCCGATCATGCAGCTTTCGCTACTGGCGGTGAAGGCACCGCTAGCCAAGGACGGTCCTTGCATAACCTTGAGCATGAGACCGCTGCGATGGAGGGCGACCAATGAGCATCTTCTCACGGATCGTTTTTGCCGCAACAGCCGCTTTTGCGCTCGCTATGCCAGCCGCAGCTCAAGACGTCGCGGTGCGCGGCGGCACAGTCTACACGATGGCTGGCGAGCCCATCTCTGATGGCGTGGTAGTCATTGAGGACGGCATCATCAGTGCGGTCGGGCCCGCATCGAGCACATCTGTGCCTGACGGTATACAAGTGCTCAGCGCGGAAGTTGTCACACCCGGCCTTATCGACGCGCACAGCACGGTTGGCTTGGCTGGCTATCTCAATCAGTCACAGGATCAGGACCAGTTAGAGCGCTCTGCACCGATACAGCCGGAACTTCGCGCATTGGATGCTTACAACCCGAAAGACCGCTTGGTCCAATGGGTGCGCGAGCTTGGCATTACAACGCTGCACACAGGCCATGGCCCCGGTGCGCTGATCTCTGGCCAGACTATGGTGGTCAAGACAACCGGCGATACAGTCGAGGATGCTGTGGTTGTCCCTCGCGCGATGATCGCTGCTAATCTTGGAAGGCTGGCGCTCGCTAGCGGTACGAAATCACCGGGCACGCGTTCCAAGCAAGTGGCATTGCTGCGCAGTGCTCTTGTCAAAGCGCAAAACGCGACCAATGCGAAGCCGAAGAAAGGCGAACCGGCCAAGCGCGATCTGATGGTCGAAGCCATGCAGGACGTGCTCGATGGCAAAGTTCCGCTGATGGTCACGGCCTGGAAAGCGCAAGACATTTTGAGCGCGCTCCGCCTGAAGGAAGAATTCGGTATCGAAATGGTGATCGATGGCGCTGCAGATGCATACCTGATCATCGACGAGCTTAAGGCGGCGGGCGTATCGGTTATCCTCCATCCGCCCCGTGCGCGGCAATTTGGCGATCTGGAAAATGCCAGCTTTGATACCGGCGCAAAATTGGCTGCAGCAGGCATCCCGTTTGCCTATCAGTCCGGCTATGAAGGTTATGTCCCGAAGACCCGCGTCGTCTTGTGGGAAGCAGCGGTTGGCGCAGCCAATGGGCTTGGCATGGAAGGTGCGCTTAAAGCTATCACCATCGATGCAGCGCAGCTGATCGGAGTGGCTGACAAGGTGGGTTCACTGGAAGTCGGCAAGCATGGCGATGTTGCGATGTTCAGTGGCGATCCGTTCGAGACCACCAATCACGTCACAGGCGTGGTGATCGAAGGCGTCGTTGTTAGCGACGAGCCGCGATGACACAGGCATATGTTCCCGGCTCGCCGGATCAAACCTATGAAGAGGTCGTGCGCGGTCGCCGTTCTGCGCGCGGCTATCTCGACAAGCCCGTGCCACGTGAATTGCTGGAAGAGATACTGGAGATGGCGATGCGGTCGCCATCCTCAATGAACACGCAGCCTTACCACTTCCACGTCATTACAGGCGAGCCGCTCGACCGCATCCGCAAAGGCAATACCCAGCGCATTCTGGCAGGTGAGCCTGATAGCCGCGAGTTTCGCAAAGGCCATCCATTCGAAGGCGTTCATCGCGAGCGCCAGATCGGCTGCGCGGTTCAATTGTTCGAAGCGATGGGCATTGCCCGCGATGACAAGGATAAACGCCAGGATTGGGTGCTTCGCGGATTCCGCCAGTTCGATGCGCCTGTTTGCGTGATCATCACTTACGACAAAGAGCTTTCCGACGCTGATGACACAGTCTTTGACTGCGGCGCTGTAACGACTGCGCTGGTCAATGCGGCATGGTCACGCGGGCTTGGCTGCGTGATCAACAGCCAGGGTATCATGCAAAGCCCCGTGGTGCGCGAACATGCAAGCATTCCCGATGATCAAGTGATCATGAAAGCAGT
>WTKI01000304.1:6231-11194 GCA_011524425.1 Altererythrobacter sp.
GCCGCTTCTCTATGCAGCCCGACCGAGGCTGCAATATCCAGCAGCACGTCACGATCAGACACATTGCGGCGCTCATTGAAATGCGCTTTGAACAAAGCCAGCTTCAGCTCGGTTTGGACCGCGGGCCCGGCTTGCTCCAAAGCAAATGCCAACAGCACATGCGCTGAACGCGTGTTCCACATCATTGCGGCGGGCGCGTCCCCTTCCCCTTCATAGCTGAGGGAAACGCCGGCTTTGTCAGCAATGTCCTTCATTTGCGCGCGCAATGCCGCACGCTCTTCATCCGTGCGCTGGTATTTCTTAGCCAAATGCGCATCTTGCGCTTCACCTTCTTGCGCCATGTTCGGGTTGAGCTCGAACGGTCGCCAGCGCAATTGCGCTTCGACTTCGCCGTCCAGCTCCTCCAGCGCTTTTGTCAGCTGGCCATAACCGATCAGGCACCAAGGGCACATCACATCTGAATAGATGTCGATCGTCATCTGCGTCAAAGAGGCTTCACTCATTGCTCTAACCACCATGTCATCAATGTGTGCGCAATAGCATAGCGCGGCGGCGCGCGGAACGGCCCGTCACCTTCCAGCGAGGCGGTCACCTCTTCGCGCGTGAACCACTTGATCTCTGCCATCTCTGTCTCATCAATTGTGAGTGCGTCATCGTCAGCATGGCTGTGACAGCCGATCATTAGCTGGCTGGGGAACGGCCAAGGCTGGCTAGCGATGTAAGAGACATCGCGCACCCGCACACCCGATTCCTCGAACACTTCGCGCGCGACGGCTTCTTCAATGGTCTCACCCGGCTCAACAAAGCCCGCTAATGCGGAGAAACTGCCTTCTGGCCAGCCTTTGCCGCGTCCGAGCATCAGCTTGCCATCATATTCAGCGAGCATGATCGTAACGGGGTCCGTGCGCGGAAAATGCTGGGCTCCGCATCCGCCTTGATCCTTGTCGCAGGAACGCTGCCAACCGCCTTTAGCCATCACGGTTGGCCCGCCGCATTGTGCGCAAAACCGATGCCTTGCATGCCAATCCACGATACTGCGCGCGCCGCCATACAGCGCAAGATCGCCCGGCTCCAACGATGCCATCAGCGCCCAAAGTTGGGGATTGGCCATGCGCGGGCTAGCATCACCGCGATCCGGCACGGCCGCAAAACACGCCCTTTCGCTGCCGTCACTGCGATCAAGCCCGAGGAAAACGAGTTCGGCTTCTTCAGGCGCATCGGCCAGCGAGCCCCACACAAGCCTGCCATTCTCGTCCTGCGATGGAGTCAATCCGTCCAAGGCCAGCAATCGCGCTTTCCAATTCATGAGCGCGCCAAGCGCATCGCGATCCGCGCGGATATTGTCCGCGCGGTCAAGCGGCGATCCCGAAAATGCCAAAGGGGCTTCAATCACAGGTTTAGCCAATGACCACATCCCGACCAGATTCGCCGAGGTCCTGCAGCATGGCAGCAATGAAGCGATCGCGAACCGGCAGTGCTTCAGCCGGCATATATTGCGTGTAGAGGCCCATCCGCAGATTATTGTTGAAATCAACCGCCGCAATCGTCCCGGCAGCACCGCCCCAGCCATAGGTTCCATCGGTTGATCGTCCGGCTGCGCCCATTCCCTGTCCTGCTATCCAGGTCCCTTCTGTTGGCACAGTGTCTGGCAAAAGGTTGGAAGTGCCGACGCGCACGGCAAGCTCGCCCATCACACGTTTGCCATCCAGCTTGCCATAGCCCAGCAGCATTTTGAGAAAGCGGTCATAATCTCTCGGGCTTGAAACCAGCCCTGAACCGCCCCAGAAGATCGGCGGCTTGTCGAGGAAAATCGATGCAGCGCCCAAATCGAACGGTATTGGAGCGCCCATGACAATCCCGAAATTGTCGGCAAGGCGCCCTTTTTCGCTATCAGGAACCTGGAAGTAAGTGGATGTCATGCCGCAAGGCTCGAAAAGGCGTTCCTGCAAGAATGCGTCAAAGCTCTGGCCCGAGGCCACTTCAATGATCCGGCCGAGCAAATCCATTCCCGCAGAATAGCTCCATTTGGTCGCTGGTTGCGCGATCAATGGCAAGCGCGCCAGCCGGTCCGCCCACGCTTCAAGGCCAGGTGCTGATGGCACGTTGGGAATACCAGGTATAGGAAAGCGACTGAGTTGCCCTGAAGTCAGCCCGTTTGCCCTATAGGCATCCAATAGCGGGCCTTTGACAGTAATGTCATAGCCCAATCCCGCCGAGTGCGTCAGCACGTGGCGGATAGTGATCGGTTGATTGGCAGGGACAGTATTGTCGAGCGATCCTTCGGGATCGACCAAAACACGCATTTGCGAAAAGGCAGGTAGTATTTCCGCCACTGGCTGATCGAGGCCGAGCTTGCCTTCATCAATCAGCATCATGGTCGCCATGCCGGTGATAGGCTTGGTCATCGAATAGATGCGGTAAAGTGTGTCCATGTCCGCTGCGACGCTGGACCCCATGCCGGGCCCTCCGCGTGCAATTGCGTAAGGATCATGCGAGCCTTCACCTAAAGCAACCAGCATGTTGGCAACTTTGCCGCTGCTGACAAACTCTTCGACCATTGCCGTCACGGCAGCCCATTCGCGAGAACGATGGCCATGTGCCATAGCCATCTGCCCAAATGGGGCACCTGACAAAGCGGCAGCTGCGCTGAGCAATGCTCCGCCTCGCAAGAGCGAGCGGCGCGACACATTAGCATCGTCAAAATTGCGGAAAGCCATATCAGTCCTCTCTCGAAACTTTTTCTTGGTCCTTGCGGGAAGCGAACCCTGCGGTCAACGGATCGGCTCAACCCCTTGCAAAAATACTTATGAACGGGACTTGTCTGACACAGGTGTTATACCCATATAAGACACATGCTAAATCTAGTCTCCATTCTCATCGGCATTATCTCGCTAGTGATCGTAATCCCGGCTCAGATTCCACTGTTGGGTTGGGCCAACTGGATTGCCTTGCCCTTCATCGTCATTGGTGTTGTAATCGGCCAGCTTTCCTCAAGCGACGGCGGACGCAATTTCTGCCTCATCGTAGGCTTGATTGCAGCGGTGCGGCTTATGCTCGGTGGCGGAATATTCTAATCTTGCGCAAGCGCCAGCCGCGCAGCTTTTGCGAATAAGGTCGGCAAGCCTGCTTCGTCCAACCTTGTGACTGGCCACCATTCGCCCTGGCCTTGAGGGGCTTGCGGTCCTGCATAGCGCTGCACGCTCAAGGATAAAGCCGCGTGCGTAAAGACGTGGCTGACCGCGCCCTGCGGTTCCCACACGCCTTCTATGGGAGGTTTCCCAGAGCCGTCCCCTTGTGCGCTCCAGCCATCATCGGGCAGCGCGCGCATCCCGCCGAGCATGCCTGTCCCTTCCCGCGTCACTAGCCAGAACTCGCGGTCGTCACCTTCCCCGCGCTCAATCCAATAGGCAGTGCCCTTGCGTTGAGGCTTGGCTTTCTTTGGCGGTTTGCGCGGTAAGTCTTCAGCCAAGCCTTTTGCTTTGGCCTGACAGGCTTCAGCTAACGGGCACAGCAAGCATTTGGGTGCTCTTGAGGTGCATATCTGACTACCGAGATCCATCATCGCTTGCGCAAAATCGCCTGCGCGGGTGTCAGGGGTAATCTGCTCAGCCTTCTCGCGGATAGCTTTGCGCGCGGCGGGCAAAGGTTCCTCAATCGCAAACAAACGCGAGACGACGCGCTCTACATTCGCATCGACCACAACGGCGCGCTGGCCAAAAGCAATCGCTGCAATGGCAGCAGCAGTGTAAGCTCCAAGACCGGGAAGCTTGCGCAGCTCTGCCTCGGTTTGAGGAAATCCGCCCTTTGCAGTCACTTCACGAGCGCACTTCACCAGATTGCGAGCACGCGAATAGTAACCCAGCCCCGCCCAAGCGCTCATAATCTCAGCATCATCGGCTGCGGCGAGGTCCTCCACAGTCGGCCAAGTCGCCAGGAACTTTGCAAAATAGGGTTTTACGGCCGCCACCGTCGTTTGCTGCAGCATCACCTCGGATAGCCACACGCGATAAGGCCAGTGCGGATCGTCCGGAGGCGTCTCACCGGGCGGCTGGCGCCATGGCAAGTCGCGCGCATGCTGGTCATACCAGTGGAGCAGATCAACAGAGACAGTAGCGGCCACGCGCCGCCTATGGCATGAGCCTTTGCGTAATGGAACGCGATAAGCCCACTAAATCCGGCAAAAGCAAAAAGCACGCAAAGGCATGGCAGCGCCCACGCGGTGGTTCGCCAAAGCCGATTGGCGAGCTTATGCCGCAAATAGGGCGCACTGCTTTCCGCCGATTTGGCTTTGTACAGTCCAATGTCGTCACACGATGGCCTGAGATCATTGGACCAACGCACGCGAAAGTGTGTGCACCCGAAGCGATCCGATTTCCTCCCGGCGAAAAGTCAGACGGGATATTGCAACTGGTGGTAATCCCTGCAAACGCGCCGCTCATCCAGCAAATCATCCCGGAAATCATAGAGCGGGTGAACCGCTTTTTCGGCTATAATGCAGTTGCGCGAGTAAAGCTGCGGCAAGGTGAGGTTAAGGCGCCGTCTGCTGATGAAAAACCCAAAGCGCCGCCTTCGCTGAAGCCGATCCCGATGGAGCTTGGAGACAGCTTGCGCGATATCGGCGATCCAGAGTTGCGGACAGTGCTTGAATCGCTTGCTCGCAGCCTAGGCGATGATGACAAGAAAACACCGAAGGATTAAGCGCAAGTGAAACCTCTCATGCTGGCTTTGGTAGCGGCAATTGTCAGTTTAGCCCCTGCCACGAGCGCGCAAAACCGCAGTGGCAACTGGAACCTGACTGTCGAAGCTGATCAGGTTAGCCACCGGATCGGCAATCCGGATGCGCCTGTACAGCTTTCCGAATATATCAGCTACACCTGCCCGACCTGCGCAAGATTTGCCGGTGAAGGCGATCCGCCTGTCGAGCTTGCCTATGTGGGGTCAGGGAAAGTCAGGCTGGAAATCC
>WTKI01000417.1:0-1402 GCA_011524425.1 Altererythrobacter sp.
GACCAAAGGAGATGAGCGCGAGCTGCTGCCAACCCAATTGATGGGGCATTATTTGGTCAAGAATGATCCGTTTAAATCAAGCGGCGATTGGTTGAAAACCGCGGCAAGAGCCTATGATATCTCGCTTGGGTCTTGGTTTGAGAGCTTAGGAGCTTCACCGGCGGCACTATGGTTGATGAACCAAGGGTTGATTGCCCCAGATCTTTGGAGCGCCTCTGCCCTCGACAAATTGCAGGGTATCCCAAGGGAATTTCTCGCGAATTTGAGCAAAGTCAGATCGGAAGTAAAAGGCAATTCTTTCGAGCAATCTGCGCCGGTGAGTTCGCGTGTGGCGGGGGGTACACAGCGTTTACCGGAAGCTATGGCAGCGACCCTTGGCGATGCGGTTCGGCTCAACCAGGCGGTCGCGCGACTCGATACAGATGAATACGGTGTTGAAGTGCGATGCATGGATGGCACTCGGTATAAAGCCGATTTTGCAGTCAGCGCCGTTCCCTTGACCGTCTTGCGCCGAATTTCGATCCATCCTAATTTGCACGGTGATCAGCGCGAAGCCGTGATGTTGACACCTTATGCGAATACCACATTCGTCTATCTCAACGTGAAGAGACCTTATTGGGAAGATGATGGTTTTGATGCCTCTATGTGGACAGACGGGCCCGTAAACGCCATTCGACAGCCCTTCGACTACACCGGGTCGGGGGAACGTTTGATTGCGGTTTCGACTGGCTTGAAAGGCCGGCGGCTTGATCAGCTTCCGCCGACCGAGCGGGGCGAATTTGTGCTCAAACAGATTGAGACTCTGCGCCCTTCATCCAAAGGACAGCTTGAAGTGTCTGGAGTGCATTCCTGGGCACAAGAACCCTTTAGCGCAGGGTGCAGCAGCGCTCTTCCCGCTGGCCATACTTTGCGTTTTGCCAAAGCTTTGATTCAACCGCACGGCCGCATCCATTTTGCCGGTGAGCACACAAAGCGAATGGAGGTTGGAATGGAATCCGCGATGGAATCGGGTGAGCGGGTCGCCTCTGAGATCATGGGCCGCTCACAAAGCGTGGCTGGACTGGCCGTCGAAGGAACCTAAAAAATGAATAGATATGCAAGTGTTGGACGTCGGCCGACTGCCGTTACGTTGACCGCGGTGGTGCTCTTGGGGGGCTGCGCTACAGGACCTTTGACTCCCGCTGTCCAAACGCAGGCCGCTTCTGAAAAGAGTGCGTCCATTGGCTCGGCTGAAACCGTGCTGCCGCCCACTTCGACCTTGCTACGCCACTATCAGGGTACCACCGTTTGCACGGCGCCAGATGGCAGCCATTGTGGCACCGATTATTGGAGTATGTACCGTCACCAGGATGGATCGCGGGTTATCCATGTTGCATCCGAAACGGCGCGCGCCGGAGAAGTG
>WTKI01000417.1:1502-11171 GCA_011524425.1 Altererythrobacter sp.
TATGATATTCCAACCGACCATTACAAGATGGCCAGCGGGTCAGAAGTGTGGCTGACCCAAGACAGCCGCATTGTCGTTCGCGCCGATGTTCGGTTCGGACCGGGGCCAGCGTTGCGTTATGAGCTCAAGGATCTGAAGGTAAATGCGCTCGACACGTCCAATACTCCCCGTTGAGCAAGCCGTCGTGTAAACGCTAATTCGTGCATGAGCCGAGGCAACTTTTGACCTGAGTTTATTCCTAATGCTTTGCTGCTTGAGCGATCATATCCGCGGCCTTGGCGCCGACTAATATAGAGGGGGCGTTCGTATTACCACTGGTGATGCGAGGCATGATCGAGGCGTCAGCCACCCGTAGGTTTGAAATGCCATGTACTTGCAGTGCCGCATCGACGACGCTGCTTTGATCAGAACCCATCTTGCAGGTGCCGGTAATATGGTAGGTTGGCCCAGCTGCAGCGCGGAAAAGCGCGCGCCATTCATCGACCGTTTGCACCGCTTCTCCGGGAAATTGCTCTGCTTTCGCATACGGCTTCATGGCGGGCGCATTGAACATCTTGCGTACCCATTCACACGCCGATTGCAGACGCACCAAATCGCGTTCGTCTCCGAGCAATTGCGGTAAGATAAGTGGAGGGGTCGTAGCCTTTGCATTTTTAAGTAGGATTTCCCCGCGGCTTTCTGGATGGCACACGGCGGGCACGCACATCATGGCGGGATTTTTCATCGGGACAACGTCTTGGCCCTCAATCGTGTATCCCAATGGCGTGAAGAGGACTTGGATATCGGGTGATGGTTCGTCAGGGCAAGAGCGTATGAACGCCGTCGCTTGGGCTGGCGGGCTGGCTGCCGCGCCTGTCCCATCAAGGAGGAAGCGCAGCCCGTTTCGCACCATGCCGGGCAGATTGTATTCCTGATTGACCGTGCGCACGCTATCGACGACTTGTTGGACAATCCAGACACCGCAATGTTCTTGCATGTTTTGGCCAACGCCCGGCAGATCTTGCTGAACATCAACGCCAACCGATCTCAAATGATCACCGGGGCCAATTCCCGATAGCATCAGGATTTGTGGAGAGCCTACGGCGCCGGCCGCCAAAATCACTTCGCGCCGAGCGCCCAGCCGCACGGCCTGGCCCGCGCGTTTGAACGTGACGCCTGTTGCCGTTTTGCCTTCTAGGTCGACCCTCTCAACTTGAGCCTTGGTGATCAATTGCACGTTGGAGCGCGCAAGCGCCTTGTGCAAAAAGGCTTTAGCCGAGCTTTGGCGCCATCCGCGCTTTTGCGTCACTTGGACAATTGCTGCACCTTCTTGTTCGACGTCGTTGTAATCGGGATTTGACGGAACACCCGTTTGGGCTGCCGCCTCGACAAAGGCGTTGCTGAGCAAGTGGGGCTTGCGCAATCGCTCGATGTACATGGGGCCATCATGCCCCCTTTCATCGCCTGCTTTGGCCTGAGCGTATCCTTCAATTTTCTTGTAGTAGGGAAGGATATCGGTGTAGCCCCAACCCTCATTTCCCTCTTCGGCCCAGGCGTCGTAGTCTTCCTTTTGCCCTCGCACCCACAATTGGCCGTTTGTGGAACTGCTTCCACCAACTACCTTGCCGCGAGGCCAAGCATCAGTGCGGTTGTCGCGCGAAGGATCGGGTTGAGAGACATAGCACCAATCGAAATCAGGATTGCTGGCGGCGCGCATCGCGCCGGCTGGAATCTTAACCACCAATGAGTTGTCTAAACCACCGGCCTCAAGAACCGCGACAGAGTGTTGGCCGTTTTCAGACAGTCGCTCTGCGATGACACAGCCTGCTGACCCGGCCCCAACAATAATGAAGTCAAATTCTTCGGAAATCATCGTCATAATCTAACCTCGATGGACCTCGGGCTTTACTTGCTCTTTGCGATTTATGAGTGTGAAATTGAGGATGTCCAATCGACCCAGTCAATTGCTCAATAGAAACTTGCAAATAGGACCCGCATACTTGTGGTCTTATATCCAAGGCCTACTTTATTGATTTCGGATGATGGCTCTAACGAATGAGTTGATCAGACAGTTACCAATTGGGCGTTTTCCCAACCCACCAAACTGAAGGTGAACGATGAACAAGCCTGCGCACGACATGTTTCCCGAAGCCAACCACGATGAGCTTTCGCAGCAAGCATTCCTGCGCAGTTTCATGATGCACATCTATGAAAAGGTCATGCCCGGTAACGACGTCCTCTACCAATCCAAGATTAAACCTCAGTTTGAGAAAGAGTTCGGACGAGAGCCTGTAACCCGCAAAGAAGTGCGCGAAGCCCTTGGCAAAGAGCCCTACAACCAAATGTGGAGCTCCTTGATGCGTACAAGCCAAGAGATGATGTACAGCACCGTTAGGCCCAGTATCGAACGCCAAATGCCGGCATTGAAGCAGAAGGCGAGCGCCTTGAAAGACGAGGCGAACACCAAGAGCAACCCGGTCGGCTCGTTATCTTTGGATCCGGAATTGGAAATTCCTTCCTATCACACCCATGCGGATATCCACTGCAAGCCGGGCGGCTACCATACAAAAACCCATGATGGCGATTTTCTAGCCGGCGCTGAGTTCGACCGAACGGTAATGGTCTATTTTCACGGCAAAACAGGGCCACTTGCAGACGACATGGGACTTTCCCTCGCACGCTGGATTAAGGAGAACAATCCCGAGTTCGATCCGGCTGCCATCTTGGATATGGGCTGCACTATCGGGCATAGTTCAGTGCCTTACACCGATGTGTATCCTGACGCAGAAGTTCACGCGATCGATGTCGCTGCGCCGTGTCTTGAGTATGGCCACTACCGCGCAGAAGCGCTCGGCAAACCGGTGCACTTTAGCCAGCAAAACGCGGAAAAGACCAATTATGCAGATGGCTCGTTTGACCTGATCGTCTCGCACATTTTGATGCACGAAACTTCTCACAAGGCGCTAGAGAACATCATCGCTGAATGTCACCGCTTGCTTAAGCCAGGGGGGCTAATGATCCATATGGATGTGGTTGGCGCGCCGGACCCGTTCGGCCAGTACCTTTGCGAATGGAACGCCCATTACAATAACGAGCCATATATGGGCGGGCTCCAGGACGAAGATTTCCCGACGCTTTTTTCCGAGGCGGGGTTCGTAAAAGACAGCTTCTTCATGGAGCAGATTGAAAGCGTTCACCTCCCCAAAACAATGCCCGAAGTTATGGCTGCAAAGCGCGCTGAAGGCGTTGTAATCGGGATTGGGTATTACACGATCATTGGGTCTCGTAAGGCCGCCTCCTAAAGACGAGCTTGTGCCGCTAACCACGCGATTGGGTCAAGCGAAGCGATCAAGATAGGCGATCGCCTCGCGCGCCCCAGATGCGGCTGCGGCTTCCAATCCGGCTTCGGTATTGCGTGTATGCTCCCCAGCAAAGCGCAGGCGCTCCATATGCGGCTTGTTGAGCGCCTCAAACAATGTCCCCACTTCGCCCGGGCGCATAATGTATTTGTTGCCTTGGACATAGGGGTTGCGACCCCAGCTATACGCGCCAACAGGCTGAATGGCGCCCTTCATTGATGGGCGCAGAGTTTCCAAACGACTCTGGACGAAGGGGATCATGTCCTTCTCCTCCATCTTATCGAGCTGAACGGCCGCTATCCCGTTCACCCAGACATCAAGCCATGCAACTTTGCCGTCGGCATTATGATTGGCCATGACGCGTTCGACTACGTCATCGGTCACTAGGCCGGCCGGCAGACCATCGCTTTCCCAATAGGGTTTTGTCGGGATGAAAAAGACATGGGTCGTAAGGGTATAAAGCGCTTGGTCGATAGCGGTTTTCTTGGCGCCCGATAGCGCTGGCGTGATGGCAACCGACTTGAGTGCTGAGAAGGGGACCGTGCAAATGGCGCTCTTGGCCACCACAGTTCGTCCGCTCTTCGTCTTTACGCTAACTCTGTCCTGTTCAACGTCGATTGCAACGACAGGATCGCTAAGAATGGGTTCGGTTTTGAGGTTGGTCGCGATCCTCTCAATCAAGGTTAGCATGCCTCCCTCGACATTGTAAAAGCCCGGCGGGCCGCCGGCCGCATCATAAACTTCGCGCACTTCCTCGCCGTCCTTTGGCGGGGCAATCCCTGCAAATTCCCGCATCTGAAACAGCGCCGATGTTTGATCGAGACCCATGGTATTGGATGTAAGATCAATCAGCCTTAGCGCTTCATCAGAAACGCCACGTTGTTTGAGAAACTTATCCAGCGCCACGTCATGGGCCAATAGGGATGGCTTATTCCATTCATGAATGTTCTCGATCTGATTGTGTTGCATCAGGATCGGAAACTCGAGCTGTTCTGGCAGCAAGGCGCGCTCCGCGCCTACTAGCCGATTAGCCGAAGAATTCTCCCAGTCTTGTGGATGCACAAACTCGCCATTGATATGATAACTAAACGGGTCTTTGCTTGACGGGGCGATGAAGGGTACATCGGCTTTGTTCGCGTGATAAAGGACAGAGCCGTAAGTTGGTCCGATTGTGGTTGCTCCGCAATCGAACGATCCTTCGTCGGTTCGCAGGGTAAAGCACCGTCCTCCAAGCTGCGTGTCAGCCTCCACGATCTGGACGTTCACGCCCTTTTCTTCCAACGTCAGCGCCGCTGACACGCCGGCCATTCCGCCGCCGATCACAATGACATCGGTTGCAGTCGTCGACCATGCGCTGCGGGGTGAACAACCAGCGATTAACGCCGCAGATAGGCCTCCTGCGATGGCTTGTCGGCGCGTTGATTTGAAGGAGTGCGTGGACATTTGTTATACCCTTATGTGGCGTTGCTCACGGCCATGTTTGAGTCAATCATTGTGCTTGCGTGCCCGATTGAACACGCTGTGTCGTCAGCAATTGATCATCCAAATTGCCCCTTAGGAAGGCGATGAGATCCTCTGAGATCAGCGCTTCGTTTTCCAGATAGGGGTAGTGCCCCAAACCATCATATTTGCGTATCAGGCTTGGCGCTTGGGTTAGCCAATGCTGAAAGACTTCGGCTTCCAAATGGACCACCGTTGGATTGGAGGTTCCCCATTGGATCAGCGTAGGTGCGGTGACCTTCGACAGGATTGTTTTGGGGTCGCCCGTTCGGAATGCGTAAAGCTTGGGATCACCGTCTTCGGCTCTGCGATTGACATCGAAGGCAAGCGTCACGAGCCATTCTGGGGCGTCCTCAGGTTCGAAAAAGTTCCGGTCCAGAACGCCCGCCCAAAACTCCCTTGGCTTGACCTCCATAGCCTTCCATTTGCGTTCTTCAGGTCGATCGCGGTTGGGGTTGCTTTGTCGTGTACGCGGCAGCCCAGCCGAGTTGACCAGCGCAAGCCGTTTTACCCGGCTTGGATAATTGGCGGCCACTCGAAACGCGGCCGCCCCTCCACTTGACGTGCCAATAACATCCGCCTTTTCCACGCCAATATGATCGAGCAATTTGGTGGCAATTTCGGCGTTGCGTTCAAAAAAATCGATCTTGCCGCTAGCGGGGATTTTTCGATCAACTCCGCTTAAGCCGGTGCTCGGGAAATCGAACCGGACCACTCTGTAGTCTGCGGCAACCAATGTTTTCGCTATGCCGTCCCATGCTCTAAAATTGAGGAAGGAGGGTGGCAGCAGCAAGACGACGGGGCCTGAGCCTTCGTCAGAGTAAAACAGCTCTACGCCGTCGACCTCAGCAGTGCGGGACCCTTCGATTGCGTAGGTCTTGCGCAGGTCGGCCAGGCTTATCCTAGCAGGCTCCTTTACCGTTTCTTGGGCGGTCGCGATGGCTGAGCTTTCAACCCCGCCGGGGGTCGAGCAGTTGGCAAGAGTTAAAAGGCAAAGCGCCATGGCGCACCGATGGAGGGTGAATGGTTTCATGGGATGCGGCTCAAGGTAAGCTTGGAAGACAGTTTCCAATTCCCGTTCTCAGCGTGATTGATCTCGCGAAGCATGGTCAATTGGTCGCCTTTGCGGCTGTGAGTGTAGCGCGATTCGGGAGCGGCAGCCTCCACCGTTACCTTATCCGGACGCAATTCTCGCACGATGGTCCAGTGTTCGTCATTGTCAAAGTCGACGCTGCGGGCTTCGTAGAGAAACACCTTCTCCATACCCGCAAAGAAGTAAGACATGTGCATTGTCTGGCCGTCCTGTTTCGGAAAGATGACACGCAAGGTTTGGAGTGGGGCGCTATCGTCACCGCGAATTTTAAATGTACTGGTTTCTATCACAAGGGGCGTGTCGGAAAGGCATTCCAGTTTGAGCTCAAATGGGAATGTACGGACCACATCTACCCCTTCGAATTGCTCCATCTTCCCCGACCATTGGCCCGATAGGCTGCAAAGTGCGGTGTAGTAATCTGCTCCACCCTTCGCCTCCGGATTAGCTTGAGTGGTTGGAGTCGGCGAAGGCGCCGCTTGAGCGGCGATTGGGAGAGCGAAAAGAGCGGCAAGGTGCAAGATCATTGTATCGTTCCTTGCTTTCTTAGGCGATCAATGTCGTTGTCATCTAGCTCCAGCCAATCGTGTAGGACCGCCTGTGTGTTCTGTCCTAGTGATGGAGGTGGCGTTTGCGGTTGGCCAGGAAAGGGCACCGGCTGTTTGACGGTGCGCAGGCCATCGCCGTGATCAATAACGAGGCCCCGCGCACGGGTTTGATCGGATGTTAGCGCTTCGCCGATCGAACGGATCGGACTGTGCGGGATGCCGCTTGTCGTGAACGCGCCAACCCATTGATCGGTCGTGCGGGATTTTAGAATGGGCGCTAAGCTTTCAATTAAGGCCGACCGGTCAGCCACTCGACCTTCGTTGGTTTTCCAACCTTCGATCTGAGCGAAGTTTGGATGACCGATGCATTGGCAAAAGGCGTTGAATTGGCCGTCGTTCCCCACCGCAACAACGATATGCCCATCTTCTGTGTCAAACACCTGATAAGGCACGATGCTGGGATGCGCGTTGCCCATGCGTTTAGGCGATGCGTTTGTGGCGAGGTAATTCATCGCTTGGTTAGCGAGTGCGGAAAGTTGGCAATCATGAAGCGCGACATCAAGGTGGCAACCTTTCTCTGTCATCCAAGCGCGTCGCAGCGCCGCCTGTATCGCGTTGGCTGCATAAAGACCGGTAAACAGATCTGACACAGCGACGCCAACCTTCATCGGTTCGGCTCCCTGTTCCCCGTCAGCTTGGCCGGTGACGGACATTAAACCGGTCATCGCCTGGATCAAATAATCATAGCCTGGCCGATCTGCATTGGGCCCAGTCTGCCCAAATCCCGTTATCGAGCAATAGACAAGCTTTGGGTATGCTTTGCATACGCTGGCGTAATCCAAGCCATACTTTGCCAATCCGCCGACCTTGAAATTTTCTACCAGAACGTCGCATTGAGCCAGCAGTTTTCGAACGAGCCCCGCGCCTTCGGGAGTTGCAATGTCGATTGCTACAGAACGCTTGTTGCGATTGGCACAGTGAAAGTAAGCCGCCTCTCCATCGGAGGCAAAGGGAGGCCCCCATGATCGCGTATCATCGCCGCTGCCGGGCCTTTCAATCTTGATAACTTCCGCGCCATAATCCGCAAGCAACTGCGTCGCCCATGGACCAGCCAAGATGCGGGAGAGGTCCAGCACCTTAATGCCGGCAAGAGGCAGCATCAGATCAGACATCGGCGGCAACGCGCTGAATCATGGCCTTTGCCTGGCTCTTCTAGGACGAATGGGTCCACATTGGCCGTCTTGGGTACGGATTTGAATCGGCTACTTCCTTGCAGTGTTCGCATATTTGATATAAGAATATATCATTATTTCTTAATTGACTAGAGCCTGATTGACCGCCGGAACGTCCGAGCTCGATCAAGCCTATTTAACAAGCAAGGATCGGGATGAGCCACGGCCAAACTTTGACTCATAAAATTCTCGCGCGGGCCTGCGGTAAGGAGACCGTAAGCCCCGGGGAAAACGTGACAGTCACCGTCGACTTGTTGATGGGGCAAGACGCCTCGGGTCCACGCCGTTGGGGGCCACGCTTGCAAGCGCTCAACGCGACGCTTTGGGACCCTTCAAAGGTTGTCGTGGTGTCGGATCATTTTGTGCCCGCAGTTGATGCAGCTTCGGCGGAAATTCTGCAAACATCCCGCAAATTCGTGCGCGAGCATGGGATAAAACACTTCTTTGACATGGAAGGGATTTCGCACGCGATAATGCCCGAACGAGGGTTGCTGCGCCCTGGCATGTTTGTGGCTGGCGGGGACAGCCATACTCCGACTGCGGGCGCTTATGGTTGCTATGCGGCTGGATTTGGAGCCACCGACACAACTGCGATTGCGGTGACAGGGCAAACTTGGATGACCATTCCCGAAGTCATCAAGGTCCAGCTTGACGGTACCCTTGGAAAACAGATGACGGCCAAGGATGTGATGCTTTGGTTATGCCGCCATATGGGCATGGAAAACAGCTTTAAAGCGATTGAATTCGTTGGTCCTGCGATTGCGGACATGTCTATGTCTGAACGCTTGGTTCTCTCCAATATGGCCGCCGAGCTTGGCGCGGAAACCGGTATCATTGGGGCAGACGAGGTAACGATTGCGGCTATTGAGGCCGCAAGCGGTGATAGCGAGGGCGCAGAACTCTGGACGGCAGATCCGGACGCAGAATACATCGACACCGTTGTTTTGGATGTCAGCGCGCTCACACCGCAGGTCGCTGCGCCTCACGCTCCAGAAAACACAGATAAAGTCGGCGCCTTTGCCGATGTGACGGTGGACCAATGTTACATTGGGGCGTGTGTCGGGGCTAAGTTGCAAGATTTGCACATGGCTGCGTCCGTCTTGAGGGGACACCGCGTAGCGGATGGGACGCGGCTGATGGTTGCTCCAGCCACGAAACGAGTGACTGAAGAGGCCGCTGCGGATGGAACACTTGCTGTCTTAACACAGGCTGGAGCTATCCTGTTACCCACCGGTTGCGGGGCTTGCGCTGGCATGGGTGCAGGAATCCTTGCCGAAGGGGAGGTTTGCATCTCCACAACCAATCGAAATTTTCAGGGGCGCATGGGGCACAAGGACGCGGGCGTCTATCTTGCTTCACCCTATACGGTCGCAGCCTCTGCGATCGCGGGGCGCATCGCTGATCCGCGCGAATTGAACGCTCACACAATGGTGCCCGCATGATTGTCGAAGGCCACGCCTGGGTGTTTGGCGACCGGATCGATACCGACCTTTTGGCACCGGGTTACGCGATCAAGAAGTCGCAAGAAGAATTGGCGAAGCACTGCCTTGAAGCGGTCAATCCCGATTTTGCCCCATCGGTTCGGCCAGGCGATATCGTAGTAGGCGGGGCCAACTTTGGCCTGGGGTCAAGCCGCGAACAGGCCGCCAGCTCGCTTGCGACACTGGGCATTGGGGCGGTGGTGGCCAAATCGTTTGCCCGCATTTTTTACCGTAACGCCATCAATATCGGTTTGCCTGCGGTGACCTTAGATCTGACCGCCGACATCGAAACTGGTGACTTTCTGAAGCTTGATCTTGAGAAAGGCACACTGGTCCGGGATGCCGATGGATATCAACGTGTCGTTGAACCGATGGCCCCGCATATTATCGACATATTAAAGGCGGGCGGCCTGATGGCTCAATTACAGCAGAGATTAAATCCATGAGTTTGAAGCGGCAATTGCAAGGCAAGGATATGAT
>WTKI01000001.1 GCA_011524425.1 Altererythrobacter sp.
TCTTGTCACCCATCGCGGCAATCGCGCCAGCAGGTGGGCCGATGAAGGCGATGTTCTCTTTCTCAAGCGCTTCCACAAAGCTCGCGCGTTCGGATAAAAAGCCATAGCCCGGGTGGACAGCCTCAGCCCCGGTTTGCTTGCACGCGTCGATGATCTTCTCAGCGATAAGGTAACTTTCCGCCGCTGGTGCAGGACCAATGTGGACAGCTTCATCAGCCATTTTCACAAAGGGTGCACGCGCGTCAGCGTCAGAATAGACAGCGACAGTTGCGATCCCCATCCGGCGTGCGGTCTTGATCACACGGCATGCAATTTCGCCGCGGTTCGCGATCAATATCTTCGAAAACAAATCAGGCCTCCAAAAGTGGCTTGGGCGCAAATGCCTATGCCGCTCTCAGAGGCCCTTATCAACCTATCGATATTCGTTAGTCGGCTATCGCGAAATAAGCCGAATATTTGACGATCAAAGTGCGCTGAGCGCCTGAGCCAGATCAGCTTTGATATCCTCGATATGCTCAATCCCGACTGACACACGCACGACATCCGGACCGGCCCCGGCGGACAGCAATTCTTCTTCGGACAGCTGGCTATGCGTAGTGGATGCTGGATGGATAATCAGCGAACGGGTGTCACCAATGTTTGCCAAGTGACTGAAAAGATTGACGCCTGAGACGAGCTTTACGCCGGCATCATACCCGCCTTTAAGGCCGAAAGTGAACACAGCCCCGCCCTGCCCGCCAAGGTATTTTTGTGCGAGCGGGTTGTAAGGATCATCAGCGAGGCCAGCATAGCTGACCCATTCGACTTGCGGCTGCTCTTTCAGCCATTCAGCAAGGGCCAGCGCATTCGAACAGTGTTTTTCCATCCGCAAATGCAGTGTTTCCATGCCGGTAAGAGCAAGAAAAGCATTCATTGGCGCCATCGCAGGTCCCAAATCGCGCAGACCCAGCACGCGGCAGCCGATGATGAATGCGATCGGACCAATCGGCTCCAAGGCATCGGCCAATACCGCGCCGTGGTAAGAGCCGTTAGGCTGCGTCAGCGAGGGATATTTGTCACCTTGCGCTTTCCAGTCGAACTTGCCGCTATCGACAATAACCCCGCCAATCGCATTGCCATGGCCGTTCAAGAACTTAGTGGTTGAATGCACCACGATATCCGCGCCGTGCTCAAACGGGCGACACAAAGCGGGCGTTGCCATAGTGTTGTCGACAATCAGCGGAACACCGCCTGCATGCGCGGCATCTGCGATCGCTTGGATATCAGTGACTACGCCGCCCGGATTGGCGAGGCTCTCGATGAACACAACCCGGGTTTTCTCATCGATTGCCGCTGCAACATTCGCGGGGTCATCCGCATCGACAAAGCGCGTTTCCCAACCAAACTTCTTGAACGCTTCGCCCATCTGGTTGAGCGATCCGCCATAAAGCTTTTTCGCAGCCACAATGTTGCAACCCGGCTCCATCAGCGTGTGAAACGCGATCAGTTGCGCCGCATGGCCAGAGGCAACGCCCAGTGCGCCAACCCCGCCTTCCAGCGCTGTGACCTTCTTTTCCAACGCATCGTTTGTTGGATTCATAATGCGGGTGTAGATGTTGCCAAACTCCTGCAAGCTGAAAAGCTTGGCCGCATGTTCGGCATCATCGAAAACGTAAGAGGCCGTCTGATAAATCGGCGTAATCCGTGCATTGGTCGCAGGATCAGGCTCGCAGCCAGCATGGACAGACATGGTCTCTGGGTGGAAATCAGTCATCAGGCGTTCCTCTCATGATAGCGCAACAGGGCCTCTCCATAGGCCGGAGTTCCCCTGCGGTCACCCTCCCCGGCTACGAGATTTTCGATAGCATCGGCAAGCATAGCTTGGTTGGCGCGCGTGAGTTGGCCGAGCGGCGATACATAAACGCCGATCGTAAAAAGGATCGCGCCCGTCTGCGGGAGCTTGCGCAAGGTCTGCCGCTCGGATCGGACAAACAGGGTCTCGCCCGCATTGTCCGGCGTAACATGCGCGAAGTCCTCTTCCGCGCTTACCCCCTGGACCCAATGCATCGCACCAGTTGGCGCGATAAACCAATTGCAGCGGCCAAAGATCGGGCCCGGCTTGAGATTCGCCATGAAGGTATCCACTGGCGTCGCGAGTTGCTCCTCATAACCGGCAATCGGCGCATGGAGCGCGCGCAAGGGCAACCCCAGTTTGGCGCGCGCTCCATG
>WTKI01000019.1:0-2941 GCA_011524425.1 Altererythrobacter sp.
GGCTTACCCACCAGCTGAAGCCCCAAGGGCAGCCCATCCTCTGTCAAGGTAGCCGGTACGCTCATCGCAGGAAGACCAGCAAGCGAGGCAGGAACCGCGAAAACATCGTTCAGATACATTGTCAGCGGGTCTTCATTGAGCGAGCCTAGCGGAAAGCTCGGCGTCGGCGTGGTCGGCGCAAGGATGACATCGCATTGCGACCAAGCCTGCTCGAAGTCGCGCGCCACCAGTGCCCGAACACGCTGAGCCTGATTGTAATAGGCATCATAAAAGCCTGCACTGAGCACATAGGTCCCGATCAGAATCCGTCGTTTGACTTCGTCACCAAAGCCCTCTTCGCGGGTCGCGGCATACATGTCTTGCAAGCCGGCGCCTTCTGGCAAATCGCGCATCCCGTAACGCACACCGTCATAGCGCGCGAGGTTGGAAGATGCCTCTGCCGGCGCGATTATGTAATAAGCTGGTAGCGCATATTTTGTGTGCGGCAGGCTGATATCGACAATCTCGGCACCTGCATCGCGCAGCCATTCCTTGCCTTGCTCCCAGGATTTGAGGATTGCGTCATCAGTGCCATCCATCCGGTATTCGCGAGGGATGCCGACTTTTTTGCCTGTTAGATCAGCTGAAAGCCCGGCTTCCCATGCAGGTACGTCCATCTGCAGCGATGTCGCGTCCTTGGGATCAAATCCCGCCATCGCCTCCAGCATAATCGCGCAATCTTCAACGCTGCGCGCCATTGGCCCTGCCTGATCCAATGAGCTGGCAAATGCAACCACACCCCAGCGGCTGCACCGGCCATAAGTCGGCTTGATCCCGCAAATACCGGTAAAGGCAGCTGGCTGACGGATTGAACCGCCCGTGTCGGTACCCGTCGCAGCTGGCGCAATGCGCGCCGCCACTGCGGAGGAGGAACCGCCCGATGAACCGCCGGGCGACATGGCGGCATTGCTGCCCGCCTTCTTCCAAGGCGAGTTCACATTACCGAAATAGCTAGTCTCGTTCGAAGAACCCATCGCAAACTGGTCAAGATTGAGCTTTCCCAGCATGCCCGCGCCAGCATCCCACAGGTTCTGGCTGACGGTGCTTTCATATTGCGGCTTGAAGCCTTCGAGGATGTGGCTCGCCGCAGTCGTCTGCACGTCATGCGTTGCAAACAGGTCTTTCATGCCAATCGGCACGCCAGCCATTGTGCCAAGGTCTTTACCCGCAGCTCGATCTGCATCGACTTTGTCTGCCGCCGCGAGAGCATGATCGGGCGTTGTAACGATAAAGGCGTTGAGCGCGGCTGCCTCTGCAACAGCTGCGTTAAAGCTTTCCGCCACTTCACGCGCGGTGAAGTCGCCCGATGCGACACCGTCACGAATATCCTTTACGCCGAGAGATGTGAATTCAGTCATTATTCGATCACTTTCGGAACGCCGAAGAAACCGTGCTCGGCAGCAGGTGCATTGGCGAGAATATCATCGCGACGATCGCCGCCAGTTTTGGGATCGGCGTTCACCTCGTCTGCACGCAGGCGCAGGGTATTGGCGATCACGGCAGTCATCGGTTCAACTTCGGACGTATCCACCTCGCCCAGTTGCTCAACCCAATTCAATATGCCGTTAAGCTCTGGCGCCATACGCTCCAGCTCTTCATCGGTCATCTTGATCCGGGCTAGCGACGCGATCTTTGTGACGGTTTCCTTGTCGACTGACATGGTATGCGCCCTCTTACTCTGGTGCCGGGATAGCAGGGGGACCGGCTTGCATGGCTTGCTCCAACAGAGTGAAGCGCCGCTGCGCCTCTTCTTCTGTCATTGTCTCAACAAGCTCCATCTCGAAGATCAAATCGCTTCCGCCAGGGATAGTCACTTCACCCGTTTGCGGGTTCAGGCGATCTTCGTCGCCATAGGCCATATCCGCAGGGATATAGACTTCGTATTTTCCGCCAACTTTGATGCTTTTTAGCGCTTCATAGAAACCCGGAACAGTGGCACCTTCCTCAACGGGAAACGGCGCACCTTCTGGCATGATACCAGGCACAGGCCAGCGAAAATCATTCGAGCTGTCGAATTGCTCGCCTGAGTCCGCAAAACGTCCTGTATATTTGACAAACGCGATCTCACCGACCTGAGGGGTGGCCCCGTCCCCTGCAACAATCGTATCGATGCTAAAGCCCTTGGGCGCTGCCGCCCAGGCGATACCCGCGCCAATCAGCACAGCGATAATCACACCCAGCCACAGCTTCGTAAGAGAGCCTTTGGCTATCGGTTGGAGGGGTACTCGAGTGACTTCAGCCATGAATGAGAATTCCTGCGGTAAATTAAACTGCCGCGACCAAAGCAAAAGGGCGCGGAATCGAACCGCGCCCTAATGGCTTATCGCGTCTGTGCGTTCAAGCAGTAAGACTGCTCAATCGCCGCATATTATTTGATGCCGTCACGCTCCATGCGCTTGCGCTCAAGCTTGCGGGCACGGCGCACAGCAGCAGCCTTTTCACGGGCGCGCTTTTCGCTTGGCTTTTCGTAATGGCGGCGCAGCTTCATCTCGCGATAGACACCTTCACGCTGCAGCTTCTTCTTGAGCGCGCGCAGGGCCTGCTCGACATTGTTATCGCGAACGATGATTTGCATAAATTCCAACACCTCAAAACGAATGGCGATTGCCCGCATGCCTTGGCGGGGTCTACCACCTGAAAATCAACGAAAAAAGTGCCGAATCCGTTGCCGGTCGGCTTGAACGAGGGCGCGTCTAACCAAAATGTGTTGGATTTGCAAGGCAAGAAGCCACCTCAGGGGCGACCTAAAAGCCACACAAGGCGCTCTAACAGCGCTATGCAGCGCACCCGCAGGCCGTTAAGAGGCCTCAAGCATGAGCACTCTTTCTCCCCTTGCGGCCAGTCTCCATGTTGCCTTGGGCGGCGCCATTGGCGCTGTCCTGCGCTATCAAACCGGCCGTAT
>WTKI01000019.1:3041-11088 GCA_011524425.1 Altererythrobacter sp.
ATGTTGCCTTGGGCGGCGCCATTGGCGCTGTCCTGCGCTATCAAACCGGCCGTATGATGACAGGCTGGCTGGGCGCGCCTGCGATGACGCAATTTCCCTGGGCGACGCTCGCAGTCAACGCTGCAGGTAGTCTTCTTATGGGCTTGCTTTGGGGTTGGCTCGCAATGCGCGGGGGGAGCGATCCTGCATCCACGGACCAATTGCGACTGCTGCTCGCTACGGGCCTCCTAGGCGGGTTTACGACATTCTCTGCTTTCAGCTTGGAAATGATCGTGATGATTGAGCGTGGGCAATACCTGTTTGCATCGCTTTACCTGATCCTTTCGATCTGTCTGGCGTTGAGCGCTTTGATGTTCGGCGTCACTTTCATGAGGCTGTTTCAATGAGCGGGTCCGGCGCCAGCGCTGAAGTGCGCCAGTTTACTGTCGGCGAGGATGATGACGGGATACGTCTGGACCGCTGGTTTAAGCGCAATTTGCCGCAAATCGGCTTTGGCATGGTGTCCAAATGGGCCCGCACTGGCCAAGTCCGGGTCGATGGCAAGCGGGCTAAGCCTGATGACCGGCTGCAAGCAGGGCAAGTGCTCCGTGTGCCGCCGGGCGGAGAGAGCTCTGGCGGGCGAAAGCCAAAGGAACGGCGTCCGCTAAGCGAGGACGAAATTGCCTCGGCGCACGACATGGTGATCACGCAAACGCCCTCTGCAATTGTACTCAACAAGCCACCAGGTCTTGCCACACAAGGCGGAAGCAAGACGACCCGCCATGTTGATGGATTGCTAGATGCATTTGTCGAAGACGAGGAAGCGCCGCGCCCTCGGCTTGTTCACCGGCTCGACAAAGACACTTCGGGTGTATTGCTCATTGCCAAAACTCCGGGCAGCGCAGCCCATTTTTCCAAGCGTTTTTCCGGACGCAGTGCGCGCAAGGTCTACTGGGCACTGGTTGTCGGAGTGCCAGAGGTTCTGGAAGGGACAATCGACGCGCCGCTCGCCAAACAGCCCGGCACGGGCGGCGAGAAAATGCATGTCGATGAGGACAACGGGGCAAGCGCGAAAACCAAATACCGCGTAGTCGACAAAGCAGGTCACAAAGCCGCTTGGGTTGAACTGGAGCCCCTGACGGGGCGCACTCACCAATTGCGCGTGCATCTGGCTGCAATTGGCCATCCGATCGTTGGCGATGGCAAATATGGCGGTAAAGATGCCTTCCTCACAGGCAGCATCAGCCGCAAGATGCATTTGCACGCCCGAAGGCTGCGGATCGATGCGCCTAAGTCAGACGGTGGCAACAAGATCGATGTGACAGCCCCTCTGCCCGAGCATTTTGCGCAAAGCCTCGAGCAGCTGGGTTTTGACGAAAGCATGAGCAAGGCCAAGCCGCTCAATTTCGATCCGCCTGAGCGGACCCCTGCAGAAAAGAAAAAGGCAGCGCGCGCGCATGCCAAGCAATACCGCAAAGCCCGTAAGGGCGAGCGCCGCGCACGCGGGCCAGAAGCACAAGGCAAGCTCGGCAAGAAATCAGGCGGTAGACCGGCACGGAAGAAAAGCCCGGCAAAGGGCCGCCGCAAGTGACAATTCGACTTGCCATTTTCGATTGCGACGGCACGCTGGTCGACGGGCAAGCCGCAGTGTGCGACGCGATGGAAGCGGGCTTTGCCGCAGCGCAGTTGCCTGTGCCTGAAAGGCATGAAATCCGTCGCATTGTCGGCCTCAGCCTTCCGCAAGCCATTGGCATACTCGCACCGCAAGCAAGCCAAGAGCAGCGCGCGCTGGCCGTCCAGGCCTACAAAGACAGCTTTTTCAACACACGCCAAACAGGCCAGTTGCACGAGCCATTGTTCGACGGGATTGAAGCCTTGCTGCGTCAGCTTCATGCAGATGACTGGCAACTTGCCGTCGCTACAGGCAAGTCTGATCGTGGGCTACAGGGCTGTCTTGAGATGCACGGGCTGAGCGACCTTTTCATCTCTCTTCAGACCGCTGACCGCCACCCTTCCAAACCCCATCCATCCATGATCGAGCAATGCCTTGCGGATGCAGGGGCGCGGACGGACAATACAGTCATGATCGGCGATACGACCTTCGATATCGATATGGCTGTCAATGCAGGTGTGCGAGCGATCGGCGTTGACTGGGGCTATCATACCAAAGACGAACTGCTTTCCGCCGGAGCCGTTGCGGTCGCTGAGGATGCCCAGCATTTGGGGTCTCTCTTGTGAGTGACCCGGAGAACCCCAATACTGACGCCCATGACACCCTCGCTTTCAAGCGGTTCATGGTGCTCAATCTCATCCGGATTTGCGGCGTGCTCATCGTGTGCACTGGGATTGCCATTCAAGAACGGTTGATCGCTTTGCCGCCCATCCTCGCTTATGTCCTCGTCATAGCCGGCTTTCTAATCTTTTTCTTCTTGCCTAATCGCATCGCGAAGGGTTGGCGGAGCGAGGAGCAATGAAGCGTTTCTACGAAGAGGTATCCGTCGCCGAGGCGGACGGCGGCTGGCAAGTCATGCTGGATGGCCGAGGGTTGAAAACTGTCGGCGGCAATCCGCAAATCGTGCCTTCTCAATCCCTTGCATTAGCGCTTGCCCGCGAATGGGATGAACAAAGCGAGGACTTGGACGTCTCCCGCTTCAAAATGCGCGACACAGCGGATTATGCGATTGAGCATGTCGCTGTGAAACCCGCCGAAGTCATCACCAAACTGCTTGGTTACGCGGAAACAGACACGCTGTGCTACCGCGCTGATCCCGAAGAACCGCTTTACAACAAGCAATTGGAAGTGTGGGAACCGATTGTCACCCGGTTTGAAGAGCTCGAGAGTATCAAGCTGGTGCGCGTCTCCGGGATCATGCACCGCGATCAGGATGCGGAAGCGCTGGCCAGTTTGCGCGAGAGGCTTGGAAGCTTTGATCCGTTTGAGCTTGCCGGGCTCGAATTGCTCGCTTCGCTTGCTGCCTCGCTCGTGATTGCTTTGGAGGTGCATCGGCCCGGGAGCGATCCGGAAGTGTTGTGGCGAGCGGCCAGTCTGGAAGAAGAATGGCAGGCTGATCTTTGGGGGCGTGATGCTCAGGCAGAAGAACGCAGGGCAGAGCGCAGAAGCGCGTTTCTCACCGCTGCAGAGTGGTTGCTTTTGCTTGAAGGCGAAACCGCTTAACGGTTACTCGCCAGCAGCTTCGCTCGGCGGTTCTTCGCTCAACCAATTGGCCACTTGCCGTGCAACATCATTGGCAGCCCGGTTAAGCGCGGGGCCGACAGAGCCTGCGTCTGCAAGAACGCCTGCTTCCACCGCTTCAAAACGCCGGGTTTCCACATTGCCCTTAGCGCCGCTTTTGATGGCATCGTACCGCACCACAACGCTGGAGGACCTCGCATCATAGCCAAACGCGCGCAAAGTCCCGCGCAAATGGCTATCAGCAAAAAGGCTGGGGTCATCGCCATCTATCACCAGCTGGCCTGTCTCCACACGGATGGTTTCTGCCACGACCCGGCGGAACAGCCGCGCAGGCTTTTCCACCCATACAGCGTCTGCAACATAGGCGATGGTCGCATCATCAACCTGCACAGGAATACGCAAGACATCGATCGATGCAGGGGCCTCGGGAACATGAACCGCAAGCGTATCTGCCTGCGTTCCCGCATGGGCAGAGCCCGCAGGTGCAGTCACTTCAGAACTTAGCGTAACAAGGCTTGACGGAGGCTCGCCGCCACCTCCCAGGCTGACGCAACCGGTCAAAGCCAATGCCGATCCGAGCATTGCGACAGTTCGGCAAAAGGTCATCGGATTGCTCATGGCTCATAATCCGGCAATGTCTGACCTCCGATCAGAGCGCCGGCCCCCTGGTTCTCGATTTTCTCTGTAATGTTGCGCAGCGCTTTGCTGGTAGCGCGCAGATCACGCAAAGTCGCATCAGCGGCTGGCAATGTGCTTTGTGACAGCTGGCGCGCCGCAGGTCTTGTGTCTTCCAGTGTCTCTGACAAGGACAGCGCAGCCGCATTGGCAGAGCGCAGGGTCCCGCGAAGCTCCTCTGTGAGAGCAGCGCCTTCCTGATTGAGCAGCCTGTCCGTTGAAAGCGTAACCTGTTCGAATGCATCCAATGCTTCGCCAGCTTCGCGCAGCGTGGTCTCAAGCTCTGCCAGCGTTCCTTCAATCTGCGGTGCAGAGTTGGCCAGACTTTCTGACACACGGTTCGTGTTGGCCAGAATGCCAGAAATGTTGTCCTGGTTTTCCTCGTCCAGCACCTGCGTCAGCCGCTCTGTCAGCGTGGCCAGCCGTTCAAGCAGCAATGGCGCATTGGCAAGGATTTCTCCAAAACCGCCTGGCTTTGGCGGGATCACCGGCACGCCATCAGGGCATGCGGTTGTCTCGCAAGAGATCGGTGGGGCGTCTTTCACAGCGCCATCAAGCAGGATGGTAGAGACACCTGTAAAGCTCGCTTGAACAGTTGCTGTGGTTCCCACCAGAATTGGGACTTCATCATCTACGGTAATGCGCACCCGCACAAATTCCGGGTCTTGCGGCCACAGTTTGATCGTGGAAACCTGCCCTACAGGAACACCGGAAAAGCTTACCTGACTGCCATTGGCCAGCCCTTCAACCGATTGATTGAAAAGGATGTCATATTCACTCTGCGCGCCTTGGCCCAGCCGCGCAATCCAGACGATTGCTCCAGCAAGAATGGCCAGCAGCAATATTGTGACAGCCCCGACCCAGACAAAGTTTGCACGTGTTTCCATCGCTTAGCTCTTATCTGCGGACATAGCGGGCTTGTCCAATTGTTTGATGCAGCTTGCTGAGGACATCTGACTAACCCCTCGCCTGCGTCGCTTGCGCCGCGCGGCCGCGCGGTCCGTTGAAATAGTCCTGAATCCACGGGTGATCATATTGCATCAGCCGTTCGACAGTATCGACTGCAATAACACGCTGATCGGCAAGCACCGCCACGCGGTCGCAAATTTCGTGCAGCGTATCCAAGTCATGCGTGATGAGGAACACTGTAAGGCCCAGCGTTTCCTGCAATTCCTTGGTCTGGCGATCAAAGGCTGCTGCGCCAATCGGATCGAGGCCAGCGGTGGGTTCATCTAGAAACAACAGCTCTGGATCCAGCGCCAACGCCCTTGCAAGACCGGCCCGCTTCTTCATCCCGCCAGATAGTTCAGACGGAAACTTATCGACCGCTTCTTCCGGTAGGCCCGACATACACACTTTGTATCGCGCTATTTCCTCGCGCAGTTCCGGCTCGATCTCAGGATAAAACTGCTTCAGAGGCACTTCGACATTCTCGCCCACTGTGAGGGTAGAGAAGAGCGCGCCGCCTTGGAACAACACCCCCCAGCGGCTGCGCACGCCGATATCTTCATCCGGATCTGCGTCAGTAATTGATCGGCCAAACACTTTGACGTCACCCGCGCTAGGTGTTTGCAAGCCGATGATACTGCGCATCAGCACTGATTTGCCTGTGCCAGAGCCGCCGACGACCCCGAGGATTTCACCGCGCCTGACTTGCAAGTCGAGATTATCGTGAACGGTCTGCACGCCAAAGCGATTGACCAACCCTGAAACTTCGACCGGAAATTCGCCGCGAAAGCGCTCATGCTCGCCCGGGGTATGATTGCCGTTGCGCGCCATCAGCCCCACCCGATCTCTGTGAAGAACACTGCGAAAAAGGCATCGAGCACAATCACAGCAAAGATAGCGGAGACAACAGCCAGCGTGGTTCGCAGGCCAACTTGCTCTGAGTTTCCTTGCACTTGCATACCGTGATAGCATCCGGCGAGCCCGATGATCAGGCCGAATACAGGCGCTTTTAGCAAGCCTACCCAAAGGTCATAGGTCGGCACAACATCCTCAATCCGCATCAGGAATGTCCAAAAGGGGATGCCCAGCAACAAATCGCCGACCACAGCGCCGCCAATAATTGCGACGACCGCTGAATAGAAGCCAAGCAAAGGCATCATCACAACCGATGCGAGAATGCGCGGGATCACCAGCGCTTCAACCGGAGAGATGCCGATGGTGCGCATCGCGTCGACTTCTTCTGTCAGCTTCATTGTGCCGATTTGCGCAGCAAAGGCAGAGCCGGACCGCCCTGCTACCATGATCGCAGTCATTAGCACGCCAAGCTCGCGCAGAGTGATCCGGCCGACCAGATTCACTGTCAGCGTTTCTGCGCCGAACTGCGCGAGCTGAACCGCTCCTTGTTGCGCGATCACAATACCGATCAGAAAGCTCATCAAGCCGATAATAGGTAGAGCAGACACACCGACCAGCTCCAGTTGCCGGACAAAAGCGAGCCAGCGAAACCGGCGAGGATTGCGGATAAGGCTGCCGGTTGAAACGAGTATCGCGCCCAAAAAGCTCAACACGCCGACGATACCGGATTGCACCTTAAAGACCTGGAGCCCGACTTGCTCGCTTGCGCGCTCCCACAAGGGAACAGGCGATGAGGCAAAATCTTCTTCTCCGCCCAGCCCTTGTAAAGCGCTGATCAGCCGGTCTGCGCGTCCGGATGCCCCGGTGATGGTCGCATCATGCGTATGTGCGAGGCTGGAGGCGAGCCAAGCGCCGACCGTGTCGATTTCGGAGACTTCGCTTAAGTCAATGCTCGAAAAAGGGCCTGAAAGCGCGCGTAATTCCTGATCGATCGCGCCGACGCAAGACACTAGATAGGGGCCGCTAAGGATCAAGCGGTCGCCCGCCTGTCCGTCAGATTCGATCGCATAATGCGCCCCGCCATCCATAAGCGCATGCTATGCGGACAAAACGCTTTTGCCACAAGGCTGGATCGATCAATGGCGATAAGTCATTGCATCGTTGCACCCAGCCTCGCGCGCTGGCATGGGAAGGTTTGATTGAGGCGGCCTAGGCCACCCGCTCCCTCCACCCTTCCACCCGGATGGTATCCCGGTAGGCTCCGGGTGGAAGGGTGGAGGGAGCGGGTGGCCCGGAGCTTGAGACAGACAAAACAAGAAAAATGACCACCACACTGCCCACTACTTTTGATCCGGCCGCTATTGAAACGCGCTGGTATACCCATTGGGAAGAAACAGGCGCGTTCCGCCCTGATCGCCCGGATGCGGAACCCTTCACGATCGTGAACCCGCCGCCCAACGTCACCGGCAGCCTCCATATCGGCCATGCGCTCGACAACACGCTGCAAGATATCGTGATCCGTTACGAGCGTTTGCGCGGTAAGGACGCGCTATGGGTTGTCGGCACGGACCATGCCGGGATCGCGACGCAAATGGTGGTCGAGCGGCAGATGGAGGAGCGGCAGGACAAGCGCACCAACTATTCGCGCGAGGACTTCATTGCGAAAGTCTGGGAGTGGAAAGAGGAATCCGGCGGCACAATCACCCGCCAGCTGCGCCGCCTGGGCTGTTCGATGGACTGGAGCCGCGAACAATTCACCATGGACGAGCACTTTACCAAAGCCGTGCTCAAAGTGTTCGTGGACCTTTACAACGACGGTCTGATTTACCGCGACAAGCGGTTGGTGAACTGGGATCCGAAGCTGAAGACTGCAATTTCGGACCTGGAAGTTGAGCAACAGACTGTTCCCGGGCATTTCTGGCACTTCAAATATCCGCTCGCGGATGGTGTGACACTTGATGATGGCCGCGACTACATCGAAGTCGCCACGACACGCCCCGAAACGATGCTCGCCGATATGGCTGTCGCGGTGCATCCTGATGACGAGCGCTACAAGTCGGTTGTTGGCAAGGAAGTGGTTCTCCCAATCACTGGGCGGCGGATCCCGATTGTCGCTGACGAGCATGCCGACCCCGAGCTTGGCTCTGGCGCGGTGAAGATCACCCCGGGGCACGATTTCAACGACTTCGAAGTGGGTAAACGCGCAGGGATTGCCGCGGGCGACATGCTCAACATGCTCGATGGTGATGCCAATGTTTGCCAGACCGCCGACGGGCTGGTGCCTGAGGAATTCCTCGGCCTGCACCGCTTCAAGCGGGATGGTGTCGATGGCGCGCGCGAAGCAGTTGTGGCGCGCCTCAAAGCTGACGGTTTCCTGATCCCACATATCGCCAAGAC
>WTKI01000173.1 GCA_011524425.1 Altererythrobacter sp.
GTATCATAGCTGGTCTCGCGCCCTTGCCGCATCAGGTCTTTCGCATGCCGCAAAGCGTGTGGAGGGAGCGCTGCGACCTTAGTGGCAAGCGCGCGCGCTTCGTCCATTAGTGCGTCGGCTTCGACTACGCGGCTGACAAGACCCCAATCCTGAGCTGTCGCTGCGTCGATTACATCGCCGGTGTAGAACAGCTCTGCTGCACGCGCTTCGCCAATGATGCGCGGCAGGATCCATGTTCCGCCATCGCCGGGAATAATGCCGAGCTTCAGGAAAGTGACACCGAACTTTGCCTTCGCGCTCGCAATGCGCATGTCAGCCAAACAGGCGACATCACAACCGAGGCCAATTGCAGGACCGTTGACCGCTGCAATCACGGGGACGCGCAGCCCATAAAGCGCGCGCAAGATCCGGTGGATGTTGTTGCGATAGCCGTCCGAAATACCGGGAGGCGTTCCTCCAAAAGTGCCGGTCCTGTTTTTCATCGCCTTGATATCGCCGCCAGCAGAGAAGGCTCGCCCTGCGCCTGTCAGGATCACACAACGCACATCCATGTCGCGGTTGATCGCATCGGTTGCGGCAACAAATTCATCGCCATCGCCATCCGCACCCAGCGGGTTCATGGTCTCGGCACGGTCAATGGTGAGCGTGGTGATGTGGTCTTTGTGGGAGATTTTTAGGAGGGTCATTCTCTTGTTTCTTTGGCTTCTTTGGTTTCTTCGGCGTATTTCTCATTACCGATAAAGCCAACGTCGAGGCCCGTCAGATAAGCCGCCTGCATCAAGCAATTAAGTGTTTCAGCTTGAGAGATAAAATCGCCCCCTAGAATCCAATCTGGTGATCCCACGAGTCCACCATACTCATCAGTAAAGAAGCCAACAGCTTTTGGGCCGCAGAAGCTTTCTATTCGCTTTGCAAACCCCAAATCGGTCTCATCACTAGCTCTTACGGGAAGCGAATCTAGATCGCCTCTTTCAGTAAAGTAGGCGCGAGCCCGAGCCTGCGCGCGTGGCAACAAGAATTCCTGCGCTATCTCGTAATATCTTGGCTCGATGTCCTGCGACCAAAAAACGATGTAAGGCGTATGGTCCACGGCCCAAAATGAGCAGCGCAACTGTTCTTCGCTGACCTTCAGATCGTCGATCTCGACAACGTCAGATTGGTATTCTGCGACATAGCTCACCTTGACCTCTTTGAGGCCACAGTCCTTAAGGGCGGCAGACATCTCCTCGTGCGAAAGCAAGCGAAGCTCGGGCTCCAGCCCAATATTTGCAGCAGGTTGCGCAAGCAGTAACAGCGATGCCGCCAGCAGGGACATCGCTTACGCCCGCGCCTCTTCCACCCGTTCGCTAGAGCCTGCCGCATTGTGGCCCAGAGCACTCAGCACAGTGTCGACAATGCTGTCGGCATCAAGGCCAGCTTCGGCATATTGCTTGTCCGGCGCATCCTGATCCTGGAACAGGTCAGGCAAGCGCATAGTGCGGATCTTAAGGCCGTTGTCGGTCAGACCGCTATCGCTGGCATAGGTCAGCACATGCGCGCCGAGCCCGCCAATCGCGCCTTCTTCAACGGTTACGACAACCTCATGGCTGCGCATGAGCTTGGCAATTAAGTCAGTGTCCAAAGGCTTGGCAAAGCGCAGGTCAGCAATCGACGTGGAAAGCCCTTTCGCCTCTAGCTGATCAGCGGCTTTCTCCGCTTCCGCCAGACGCGCGCCGAGAGAGAGGATCGCAACCTTGCTGCCTTCGCGAACCATGCGGCCCTTGCCTATCTCCAGCTTCTGCGGAACTTCTGGCAATTCTATGCCTACACCAGAGCCGCGCGGATAGCGGAACGCAATCGGCCCTTCGTCATATTCGGCTGCAGTGTAAGTCATATGGACGAGCTCAGCCTCATCAGCCGCGGCCATCACAACCATGTTTGGCAGGGTTGCCAAATAGGTGATGTAAAACGCGCCTGCATGCGTACAACCATCCGCACCGACCAGCCCGGCACGGTCGATTGCAAAGCGCACCGGCAGATTCTGAATTGCGACGTCATGCACGACTTGATCGTAAGCACGCTGCAGGAATGTCGAGTAGATCGCTGCGAACGGACGCATACCTTGCGCAGCCAAGCCGGCGGCAAAGGTAACGCCGTGCTGTTCAGCGATGCCAACGTCAAAGCTGCGGTCCGGATGCGCTTTGGCAAAGCGGTCAACACCTG
>WTKI01000143.1 GCA_011524425.1 Altererythrobacter sp.
GATATGCTCCACTTCATCAATCATCATCGATTGCGGTGCTTCATCGGACCAATACTCATGGCTGGAATGGATAGAAGAATAACCTTTTAGCGCTTCCGCAAGTTCTCCAGACGCGTTTCTGCCGCCGCGATGATGATGGAAAAATCCGTCGGGTTGCCAACCATCCTCGCGCATTGCCTTTTCGCTCGCCGCGACGAGGGCTGCGTTTTCAGCTTCGCTGCCTGATGTGACGCCAAGACGCCAACACCACCGCCGTCCTATCGCGTCCATGTAAAGCTGCCCGAAACGATTTAAGGCGCTAAGCAAGGGCTCGCTATCAGCCATCATGCGCAAGGCGACAGCAAGTTGCGCGCAATTCCAATGAAGGGCCTCTGGCTGGCGCCCGAATGCGTAAAGCCCCTGCTGGTCGAAATAGGCAGCAGTAAAGCCGGGGTCCCAGACCGGCAAAAAGCGCCATGGCCCGTAGTCGAAGCTCTCGCCGGTTATATTCATGTTGTCTGTATTGAGCACGCCGTGGACAAAGCCCGCTACCATCCAGCTTGCTGCCAGATCAGCCAGACGCTCAACCACCTGATGCAGCAGAATGACAGCAGGATTGTCGCGATCGGGTGCATCTGTAGGGGGCAACGGGCCCGGAAACTGCTGAAGGCAATAGGCGACCAATTGCTCCAATTCATCTTGCTGCTCGTGCGCTAGCAGCCTTTGAAACGTCCCGATCCGAATATGTGAATGGCTGAGCCTGACCATGACTGAAGACCGCGCAGGAGAAGGCTCGTCATCGCGCCACAGCTTTTCGCCGGTCTCAATGATCGACAAGGTTTTGGAAGTGTTGACTCCCAAGGCCTCCAGCATTTCTGTCGCAAGGATTTCGCGGACCCCGCCTTTCAATGTCAAGCGACCATCAGCAGTCCGGCTGTATGGCGTTGTGCCCGATCCTTTGGTGCCAAGGTCCAGCAACCGTCCGTCAGCCAACCCGCTTTCGCGCATCTGTGCAAACAGAAACCCGCGCCCATCTCCGATCTCCGGATTGTACACCCGAAATTGATGGCCGTGATATTTAAGCGCAAGCGGTGCAGGCAAATTCTCTGGCAAGGGCGCGAAGCGCGCAAAGTGCTCGATCCATTCCTTGTCAGACAAGCTATCGAGACCGACCGACAGCGCCGCCGTCTGGTTGCGATACCGAATGTCAGCTGACGGGAAATCGGCGGGCTTGACCGGATCACCAAGCCAATCAGCCAGTGATAACAAAGCGGGGTCAGCCAAATAGCTGGAATTTTGCAGTTTTGCGTGCGAGCCCGGTTGCGGTTCAGCGTTCATCTGGCAATAGTGGGGACTCCAATGGCTGGGTGCAAGCCAAGCCTTCCCTTGATCATACGAAAGCCCCTGCGAATTGGCCAAATTGCTCTATCACGATCGGAGTTGGGAAAGCTCTGATGGTCTAAAATTATATTTCAGGGATTATCCCGGCGATGAAGACGCGATTCCGATTGTGTGTCTGCACGGGCTCACTCGTAATTCGCGCGATTTCGCAGCGCTTGCCGAACATATTGACGGACGCCATCGTGTTCTTGTGCCGGAAATGCGTGGTCGTGGCCTGAGCGAATATGCAAAGGACAGCTCTACTTATTCGCCGCCGGTCTATGTTTCCGATGTCATCGCTTTGCTGGAACAGGAAGGGATCACCCGTTTTATCGCGATCGGGACTTCCATGGGCGGGCTGATGACTATGCTTATGGCAGCAAAGGATCCCAGCAGGATTGCAGCGGCCGTGATCAATGATATCGGTCCGGTTGTGGATCCAGCCGGGATAGAACGGATCGCAGGCTATGTCGGGCAGGGGCGCAGCTATGCGACATGGATGCATGCTGCCCGTGCCTTGGCAGCTGAACATGGCGATAGCTTTCCCGAATATGGCATTGAGAGATGGCTTCAGCTTGCCAAACAGACCATGGTAGTTGGTCCCAATGGCAGGATTACGCTCGATTATGACATGGCCATTGCAGAGCCATTCAAGCTGGCCGGCAACGCCGCGCCTGCCAATCTTTGGCCTGCTTTTGAAGCGCTCAACGGAAGGCCTTTGCTGGTGTTGCGCGGTGAACTAAGCGATCTCCTCACTTCGCAGACGCTTGCAGAGATGCAGAAACGCGTCTCCGGTATGAAACAGGCAACGATCCCGAAAATTGGCCACGCTCC
>WTKI01000289.1:0-5930 GCA_011524425.1 Altererythrobacter sp.
CATTTTCCGCATCCGCTTTGGCGCTTGTCACAGGCGTGCCTGCTTTGGCGCAGGACGCTGAAGAGGTCGTTGAAGAAACTGCTGAAGAGGTCGTCGAGGAAGACGAAGAAGAGCAGGTAGACATTACAACCGGCGGTCAAACCGGATCGTCACAAGGTACGATCACTGTTACCGGTTCGCGCATCGTTCGCGACACTTTCTCAAGCATTTCACCGCTGCAGGTTATCACGACCGATGCGACGCGTAACGCAGGTGCCTTTGACCCGGCTCAGATTTTGCAGCGCGACGAAGCGGCAACCGGCACGCAGATCGATGCGACCTTCCAAGGCTTTGTTCTCGACAATGGGCCCGGTAACCAGACGGTGAACCTGCGTGGTCTTGGTGCAAACAGGACATTGCTTTTGATGAACGGTCGGCGTTTGGCGCCAGCCGGTGTTGAAGGCGCGCCAAGCGCTCCATCCATCAACCTCTTGCCTTCTTCGCTTATCGACCGCGTGGACCTGCTTCTCGATGGTGCTTCATCGATTTACGGCTCGGACGCTGTTGCAGGTGTTGCGAACGTAATCCTGCGCAAGGACTTTGACGGTCTGGAGCTGTTTGCCAGCGGCAACTATAACGAGATGGGTGCCGGTCATGACTACACCATCAGCGGTTCATACGGTTTCAACCTGGACCGCGGCTTCTTCGGTATCGGCGCAGAATACGACTATCGCGACGAGATCCAGTTTGGTGACCGTGACTTCCTTGAGGGTTGTGACACGCACCGTGAAATCACTGATTCAGGTGAAATTCGCACTATTGGCCTCGATGACCAGATCAACGCGCTTCTCGCCAGTGGCGGAACGATCACTCAGGAGCCGACAGACTGTGTCCGCGCCGGCCGCGGTTTGAGCGGCAGCATCATCAGTGACTTCAACCGCTTCGGAGTGCTTTACTTCACACCGGGTGAAAGCAACTCTGGTGTTCCAAACTTTACGGAATCAACGGATTTCTTCGGAAACCCGGTCGATTCCGACGGTGATGGCTTCCAGGACATCCGTTTCGCAGACTTCTCGACAAACGGTGCTTATCCGCAAGGTGTGTTCATTCCTTCGCAAGAGCGTATCAACGTCATGGCATACGGTGAATATACGCTGCCAGGCGACATGAACCTCACGCCGTTCTTCGAAGCTTTGTTTACACGTGTTGACGTCGAAGCCGATCGTACAGGCATCACACAGATTGTTCCTGCGGTTCCTGACAACAACGCTTTCAACCCTTGTAACCCGAACCAGCCGAATGGGGTTTCCTGCTTCGACCAATCGTTCCTGTTCAACTTTGGTTTCAATCCAGGTTTCAATATCCCGGAAAACGTACTTCCGCGTGTGGGCATCGTAGGTGACCGCGACAATTTCGACACAAGTGTCGAACAGTATCGCGGTGTGCTTGGTGTGCGCGGCGATATGCCTTTCATCGCACCAAGCTGGACCTTTGAAGTTTCGGGTGTTTACACCCGCTCCGTAGGTAAATCGCTGCGGACCGGTATTCGCGAAGACAAGCTTGCCTTCGCTATCGGCGTTGACCCGACACGCGACTTTAACGGCGATGGCATCGTCGACAATGACGGTGACGGTATCGCAGACGATTACGATCCAAGCGTTCGTTTCGCTGCAGATCCGCTGCTTCAGTCGATCTTCGGCTACGAAGCACCGATCGCGCCTTGCGACGCAACGCAATTGGCGAACCCTGATCTCGCCGCGCCTGATTTGCTGGACGGCTGTGTGCCAACCAACCTGTTCGCAGAAAGCCTGTTTGCCTTCCCGATCGGCGATTTCGAGACAGCAGCTGAGCGTAACTATCTGCTTGGCGAGCGTCGCTTCCGCACGGTGTATGAGCAGATCGTTGTCGGCGGTTACATGACCGGTGACCTGTTCGAGCTTCCAGCCGGCCCGGTTGGCGCTGTGTTCGGTGTCGAATGGCGCAAGGACCGCATCAACTCTATCCCTGATGATGTTGCTGCGAACGGTCTGATCTTCAACTTCTTCTCTGACCGCGGTGCCGTGGGCAGCAAGTGGATCCGTGAAGCTTACGCTGAAATCGATCTTCCGCTTCAGGCAGCTAAGCCATGGGTGGAAGAGCTGAACGTCAACCTTTCTGGCCGTATCACGGATGAAGAATTCTATGGCACAGCGGGCACGTTCTCTATCAAAGGCGGCTGGCGCCCGATCGCACCACTGCTGCTTCGCTTCAGCTATGGTACGTCATTCCGCGCTCCGAACCTTCGTGAGAACTTCCTGCTTGGTCAAACCGGCTTCCTGAGCGTAGTCGACCCTTGTGCAGTTCCGTCAGATGCGTTCGTGGGCGGTGCTTACGATCCAACATTGGATACACGCGATCCGGCGATCTTTGACAACTGCCTGCGTGAAGGCCGTGATCCAACGACAGTTGGCGTCGACTTTGCAAACAGCCGTGTTTTCCAGGTCAATGGCGTTGAAATCCGCAGTGTCGGTAGCTTGGAACTGGATCCTGAAACATCGCGGTCAATTACTGCAGGCTTCGCGTTCGAAGAAACAATCGGTGACGGTTATGACTTCGCGTTGAGCCTGAACTACTACGATGTGAAGATCGAAGACTCAGTTGTGCGTCCTGGCCTCCAGTTCGCGGCAAATGATTGCTACACTCGTCAAGATGGAATTCGTTCGCAGTTCTGCGATCAGCTGGAAATCAGCGCAGCGCCGAACAATTTCGGCCTGATCTCCTCCGCTGGTCTTGAGTTCCTGAATATCGATACCGACACTGTTCGCGGTTACGATATCAATGCTGAACTCAGCAAAGACGTCACACTGTTCGGTTCCGTCGTTGACCTGGGTGTTGAGCTCCGCGCTAACCGTTTGTTGGAGCGTAGCAACCTCTTCATCGATGAAACGGGCGCTGAAAGCTTCTCTGATTTCACAGGCCAGTTCGGCCTGCCGAAATGGACAGGCCGCGCGACGTTCACAGCGGAAATCGACAAGTGGTTGTTCACTTGGCAGACTCGCTATGTTGGCGACATGAACCAAGCGGAAGCTGGCGTTGACCCGCTGGCCGACAACTTTGGCTTCGGACCAGATGGCTCATTCACCGGTTTCTTCGGTGATACATGTACAGGCTTTGGCGACGGAACGGGAATTGTCGCAGCTGACAACACCTTCTGCCGCGATATCGGTTTCGCCAATGACTATTTCGAGCATGCGGCATCCGTGCGTTATCGTGATGACACATGGGAGTTCCGCGTTGGTGTTTCCAACATCTTTGATCGTGATCCGCCGCTGGTGGATTGTAACGAAGTGGCGCTGTGTATCTCCAACGTGCCAATCGGTGCAGGATACAACCTTGATGGACGCGAGTTCTTCGCCACAGTGCGTAAGTCGTTCTGATAAGGTTCAGCCCTAGCTGAATAGAGAAAGGCGGCCCCAAACACTTGTTTTTGGGCCGCCTTTTTGTTTTACTGCTGCCAGTTTCAAAACCGAGAAGAGTCGAAAATGAAGTCTTTCAAAGCCCCCTTGATCGCCGCGATGATCGGCGCGTCCGCTCTTGGTCTGAGCATGACACCAGCGCCAGTAGAAGCGCAATCTGATGCTCCAATCCCAGTCGATGCATGGTCCTTGCGCAATGTCGTCAACAGTGTGCAGGTTTCGCCTGATGGCAAACACCTTCTTGTGCACAAGCTGGAAAGCAAGGAAGGCGAATATCTGATGGAGATTTACTCCACGGATGACCTTTCAAAACCCTTGAAACGCCTCGCCGCGGATCCGATGGAAATCATCAACGCACAATGGGTTAGCGATAATTACATTTTCGGAACCGCATGGGATGTGGTGCGCAAACGCGTGACCCGTCCGGAAGAGGATATTCGCGAGTACAAAGCCTTTTCGTACAACTTGAAGAAGAACCAGTTCAAGGAACTGAAGGGCAATTTCGGACTTGTGAACACACTGCCTGACGAGCCGAATACAATTCTGATCGGTGGCGGTAATGCTATTCCGGATCCAACCGGTGTGGATCCATTCGCCGCATTCCGTCCGCGCGCCTACTACAAGTTCAATCTCGAGCGCGGGACCCGTTCGCTTGTGATCAAGGGCAGCGAGAAGCACCCGGTGATTAGTTTCGATAATAAAGGAAATCCAAGGACTTCCAGTCGAATTAATCCAAGCACGAACACTCTTGAAGTTTACCACCGCTTGCCTGGTGAAAGCTCTTGGGGCGACCCAATTGAAAGCCTCGCATACGACTTTGACGATTACAAAAATCTCTATCGCGTGCTGAGCGGCATCCATGGAGTTCAGGGCTTTAACGCCACAAATCCGACGCTCGGTTATGTGATCGATAACCGTAATGGCGAAGACAAAGCCGCATTGTGGGAGTTCAATTTTGAAACCGAGCAGTTTGGCGAGAAAATCGTGCAGGCTGAAGACTCGGACATCATTGGCGTTATCACGCATACTGTTCCTGGAAACGACAGTATTGTTGGCGCGATTTATCCGGGAGCAAAATACGAGGTGGCTTGGCTGGAAGAAGGCCATGCCGCTTTGCATTCGCTGTTGATGCAGCAAATCCCGTATGCACATCAGGTGTCCATCGGTAGCCGTTCGCGTGATGGCAATACGATGATCGTCCGCAACACGGGCCCGCGCGATCCGGGGTCATTCTGGCTTATTAAAGATGGCCGGATGGCCAAGCTTGGCAGCCGTAACCCGCAGCTCATTCCAGAGCAGCTGCCTGATGTAGAGTATATTCGCTACACCGCCCGTGATGGATTGGAGATCCCAGCCTATGTTGTGAAACCAAAGGGTGAGGGGCCATTCCCGCTGGTCGTTCAGCACAACGGTGGACCACACGTGAATAATGTGGTGACCTTTGATGATTGGAGCATGATGATGGCCAATAATGGCTACATGGTGCTGCGACCGCAGAACCGCATCTCTACAGGTTGGGGGCAAAAGCACTTTGACGCTGGATACGGCGAGCATGGCCTCGCCATGCAGGACGACAAGGATGACGGAGTGCTCCATCTCATTGAGAAGGGCTGGGTCGATCCGGACAGAGTCGCTTTCTTCGGATGGTCCTATGGCGGCTATGCAGCGCTTGTTGCGGCCAGCCGGGAAAACAATCTTTACCAATGCACTATTGCAGGTGCAGCTGTGGCTGATGCTGAAAAGCAATATAAGGGGCGTCGTAGCCCAACGGCTCCCAAGCCACTTGATGAGTGGTCAAAGCGTCGCGGCATGATTGGTATTAACCCGATTGATGAGGTTGATAAGGTCAACATTCCAGTGCTGATGATCCATCCGGAACAAGATCGGCGGGTGATGTATTACCACTATGAGGACTATAAGAAGGCATTCGAGAAAGCTGGCAAGACGGGTCAGTTTGTCACCATTGAAGGTGCGGATCACTTCTCAACAACTCATATGTTCACGCACCAGCAACAGGTGAACACCAAACTGCTGGACTTCCTGAAGAATGATTGCGGACCAGGCGGTCTCTGATCTTCAAAGGTAGGCACTGAAACACAAAAGGCCCGGTCCAGCGACCGGGCCTTTTTTGTTGCCATGCGAAGACGGAAAGGATCTGCGCTTCAGCTCAGCAAGGCCCGCTACCGGAACAATAGCTGTTGCGATTACGCATGCGCCGCTTCTCTTCCAGCGTAGCGCGGTTGCGCTCTTCCCATTCCTGAACCGTCATGCACACGCGTGTGGGAATGCGGCTGTTGAGGGCTTTCACTTGCTTGCAGCGGATCTTGTCGCCCGGATCTTCTGCTGCATCGCTTCCCTCAGCCTGACCGTCTTCTTCAACAGCGGCAGCCTCGTCGTCGAGCGCGCTCTCTAGCTTTTCTTCCGCAGGAGGAGGGGCAGGTGCAGCCTCGTCCTGAGCCATGGCTGCACTGGTCAAGGCAAGAGTAGCTGTCGCCA
>WTKI01000289.1:6030-10922 GCA_011524425.1 Altererythrobacter sp.
GCTCAAAGAAAAAGGGGCCGCGGTTTCCCGCAGCCCCCAATTCTTGTTTCGTTCGTTTCTGATCAGATCAGAAGCGGAGACGAACACCTGAGTAGTAACGGCGACCGAAGACGTCATAAACGTCAGCAGCCGTGTCAGAGCCAGTCACGTTGAAGGTCGTGAATGACAGCAGGTTTGGAGCGTCGTTGTCGAGCAGGTTGTCGACACCGAAGTAGAACTCCACTTCGTCAGCGATGAACCAGGTCAGCTGAGCATCGACATAAGTCTCTGCAGGAACTGACTCATCAGGGAAGAAGCCCTGATCGTCTTCGTCCGACGCACCGATGAAGGTGGTTGTCGTGCTCAGACGGATGTCATCGTTCTGCCATGCGGCATTGAATGTGAAGCGATGGTCCGCTGTACCGATTTCACCCGCAGAGTTATCCAGCGCAGCTGTTGGAGTTGGCTGGAAGTCATACGAGTTGATGTAGGTGTAAGCACCACGAAGACTTACGCGGCCGCCGAAAGCGTCGGTCGAGTAAGCAGCAGTGACGTCAACACCGTCGGTTGCGAGACTTGCTGAGTTAACCAGGAGCGCGTTCACGAATTCGATCGAACCCGCGCTGTTCGTTGCTGTGCCTTGTGCACGGCGGAAGGTGAACTGGCAGAATTCCTGCACACCCTGGTTGTAGCACTGGTCAAGAATGAACGGACGTGGCGGTGAAGCGATCACGTCGTCAATCTCGTAGTTCCAGTAGTCAGCAGTGATGGTCAGACCCGGGATGAAGTCCGGATCGAACACAGCACCCAGCGTCCACACATCAGCAGTTTCCTCGAACAGGTTCGGGTTACCACCGTTGAAGCCGCCGATACCCTGAAGGTCAGCCTGCGTTGCAGTGAATTCGCCGTTGGCGTCAATGTTGTCTTGAACACCAGCGAACTGCACACATTGCTGGAACAGGGTAGTGCCTGCATCAGCGTTAGTGATACCGCCGTTCGGGCCGCTACCGCCGGCACCACAAGGGTCGATCAGACCGCTTGGGAATGTTTCAGACAGACCGGTGAACAGTTCAGCCACGTTCGGTGCACGCACTGAACGTGAATAGGTACCGCGAAGACGAAGTGAGTCGACCGGAACCCAGGTGATCGTGCCGTTGTAGCTGCTTACACCACCAACAGTGGAGTAATCAGCGTAACGGAATGCACCGCCGATTTCGAGCAGTTCGAAGAACGGAGTGTCCGAAAGGATCGGAATCTTCACCTCGCCAAAGATTTCCCAGACGTCGAATGAGCCTGAGGTATCTGGCAATGCGTTACCTGCGTTAAGGCCAGCGTTTGTTAGAGCGTCAAGCTCTTCAACACTGGTTTCACGACGATATTCGAAACCGGTTGCGATACCGACTGGGCCGGCAGGCAGTTCGAACAGCGAACCTGAAACGATACCCTGAACAACTTGCTGGGTGATGTCCGTCTGGAAGCTTGAACCCGCATCGATGTACGAGATAGCTTCAGGCGTGATGGAACCCACACCGAACAGGTTGATCGGAACACAGCCCTGATCGCGAGCGAGTGCATCGCCACAGATTGCGTCAGTTGTATCACCGTCATTGTCGAGATCCATGTCATCAGGGATCGCGAACAATGCGTTACGGAAGTTCAGTACGTTAACCTGACCGGAAGAGAACTGGTTCTCTGAAGTACGGCCATAGTTGTAGCTGAGGTCCCACAGGAAGCGGTCATCGGCAAAAGAGCCGTTTGCACCGATCACTGCACGGAAGAAGTCACGGGTAGTGCCGCCCTGACGTGGGCCGAACTCGACTGTACGACGAGTGAAGCCGATGTCAGCGAAACCGTCGCCGTCATTATCCTGTGCAACTGCGAGGATTTCCGCTGGTACCAGTGGGTTGAACACTGTTCCGCCCATGCCGTCATCGAATTCAATCGGAACGCGGCCGCCATTGTTGCTGAAGATATCTTCAGAAGACAGTGGGAACGGTTCGATGATCCGTGATGAAGACGTGTTCGAATATGTACCTTCGAAATACACGTTGATCGCATCGGAAACCTGATACTGACCGGTAGCAGCGAACAGATAACGCTCTACTGGAACAGCCAAAGTACGGAAGGCCTGACGGTTAAAGCCGTTAGGACCCGTGCCTGGACCGATGGAGGCGGTGCAAGTGTCACCATTGGTGGTGAAGCAGTCTTGCAGCTGGCCATCTGGCGAGTACGTGAAGTCATCGGCAGAGCTTGATGTGCCAAATACGTCAAAACGACCCTGTGGAGGGAACGAGCTGAAGAATGGCTCAAACGGTGTACCGAAGTCGAGACCAAAGAATGCGCCTTCAGCATCGTCAAACAGAGTGTTTGAACGCTGGTTGGAACGCAGGCCTTCTTCGTTTGAATAGCCGAAGTGGATCATGATGTTGCCATCGCCTTCAGCGAAGTTGGCACCCATGGTCAGGTTGGCTTGGTAACGGGCATCGTCACCACGTTCAGTGATGCCGTATTGGCCGTTTGCTTCAATGCCTTCAAAGTCATCTTTGTAGATGAAGTTCACAACACCTGCGACAGCGTCTGAACCGTAAAGCGCAGATGCACCACCGGTCAGAATGTCGATCTGTTCGATGAACTGTGTCGGGATGACGTTAAGGTCAACGGTTGATGAACCTGGCAGGCCTGAAACGACACGGCGGCCGTTTACGAGAACCAGCGTACGGTCAGAACCGAGGTCGCGAAGGTCGATGGTAGCAACACCGGTGCCTGAAGTCAGGAAGGCAGCGTTGGTACGGCTCAGAGCTGGCGTACCGAAAACTGGGTTTTCAAGCAGCAGTTCCTGAACGTTTGTAACACCTGCATTGTCGATCGCGACATCGTCAACGATCTGCAGCGGTGCTGGTGATTCAACGGTTGGCGACGCAATGCGCGAACCGGTGACGATAATCAGCTCACCTTCATCTGCGGCATCAGCTGCCGTATCGACCTCGTCCTGAGCAAAGGCAGGAGCCGATGCCAGGGCCAGACCGACCGCCAGCGAACCCGCGCTGAGCCGGAGTTGTGTAGAAATTTTCATTTGGTTCAATACCCTCAATGATCAGACCGAAATTCCGAAGAAATCCGGCTTGTTACAGGCCTGTGATGCTGTGATCCCCTTGTGGACAGGGGCAACGATCCTCAGACCAATTCATCGGGCAAAGGTTTTCACCCACGCAGTATGCGCGGTGAATAGCCAGTCCCTGAGTGGAGGACTGACCTATGATGCTTAAGATTGCCAGTATTGTGGGGCCTGTGAGACAAAAACCGCGCTGCGGTGTAACTGTATTGCAACACCGCCATTATTGCCCCATTTGTCCGTTTAGCGCAGAACAATGCAGCTGAGCGGCATTCAGGTTCGAGAATCGCGTAAATCGCGTTGCTGCAGGGGTAGGAAGGGACTGATCTAATGGTGAATTTGCGGATAGGATTAGCGGCTCTGGCGAGCGGAATGATTGCGGTATCTTTTGCTGCGCAGGCTCAAGACGCTAGCGAAGTCGAAGTGCAAACACCTGCCATCGTCGCAGACCTTTTTGCGTGCCGAGACATTTCTGAGGATGCAGCCCGTCTTGCCTGTTTTGATCGCGAAGTCGGCACAATTCAGGAAAAGCAGGAGCGCCAGGAAATTGTAATCGCTGACAAGGAAGAAGTGCGCGAAACACGGCGCGGGCTGTTTGGGTTCAGCTTGCCGAAAATCGGACTGTTTAAGGGTGACGATGAAGAAGACATTGACGAGGTTGCCGTTACCATCGCCAGCGCGCGCAAAATGTCGAATGGCAGAGTGAGCTTTACCACCGAGGATGGCGCGCGTTGGGTGCAAGTCGACAAGACCCTTGTATTGCGCGATCCCAAGCCGGGCGATCAGGTTACGATCAAGAAAGGTGCAATCGGCTCTTACATGGCAAAAATCGGCAAAGCGCGTGCCTTTCGCGCTCGGCGGGTTGATTGATTCGCACACTGCAGTCTCTCCGGAACACTCATTTATCGTAGTTGACGCAAACGTAAGCTGTTCCTACCTCGGTGGCGAAATGCAACTGAGGAGAACCTCCTGATGACTACTGCTTACATTGTTGACGCTGTCCGCACCGCCGGAGGGCGCCGGGGAGGGCGGCTCGCCGGGATCCACCCGGTCGACTTGTTGGCAAAATCGCTCGATGCTGTGGTGGAGCGCAGCGGGGTTGACCCTGCCGCTATCGACGATGTCGTGACAGGCTGTGTCTCTCAGGCCGGCGAACAGGCGATGCAAGTGGGCCGGATGGGCGTGCTTGCCAGTAAACATTTGCCGGAATCGACGCCGGCGGTGACGATTGACCGGCAGTGCGGCTCTTCGCAACAAGCCATCCAGTTTGCGGCCCAAGCTGTGATGAGTGGCACGCAGGACATCGTCATTGCAAGCGGTGTGGAAAGCATGACGCGTGTGCCTATGGGCTCGAACATCACCTTCCATGCCAAAGAGGGACTGGGCCAGCCCATGTCACCGGGCATTCAGGACAAATATCCCGGAGTGCCGCAATTCAGCCAGTTCATGGGCGCAGAAATGATCGCGCAAAAGCATGATTTCTCTAAGGATGAGATGGATCGGTTCGCTTTGGGCAGCCACGAGAAAGCGATCGCTGCAACCAAGGCAGGCGCTTTTGAGAAAGAAATTGTCCCGGTCGAAATCGAAACGCCTGAGGGCGAAGAGATGCACACAGTGGATGAAGGCATCCGCTTTGATGCCAACCTAGAAGGGATCGCAGGGGTCAAGCTGCTTGCCCCTGAAGGGCGGATCACTGCGGCTTCTGCCAGCCAGATTTGCGATGGATCATCAGCGGTTCTGGTGGTCAGCGAAGAAGCTTTGAAAGCGCATAACCTCACGCCGCTGGCGCGCATCCATAATC
>WTKI01000257.1 GCA_011524425.1 Altererythrobacter sp.
TGCGATAAAGGCGCAAGGATGCGGTCTCTTACCCATGGCTGTATCGCCCCTTCGGATTGATAGAGCGGGGTAAAGAAGGCTGTTATCCATTGATAAAGATCGACATGGTCCTTGCGCCACGAGATCGCCATACCAAGGGCGTCATAAACCGTTCGGGCGCTCTCAAGCGCGCGAGCAAGGCTCCATGCGTCAAGCAGTGCCATGTTTGCGCCTTGCCCCAGCTGCGGGCTCGCCGAATGCCAAGCATCGCCGATTGTGATCAAACGGTGCGCCACGGGATGACGGTTTGTGCGGTGCGCATAGCTGGCAAAGGTCAATTGTTCGCGGTCTGTGATCCGCTCAAGCAAAATAGCGGTTTCCGGCCGCAACCGCATGACTTCCTCTTTCCAGTCATCCAGCGGCGTGCTTTGCCATTGCGGCACATCGTCGCGCTTCATTGACCAGAAGAATGCGACTTCCGAGCCGGTCTCGCGGGAACGCTGTCCAATTGGCAGCACACCGACCATTTGTGCAGCACGGCGATAGCGTTGCTCCAGCAGATTGTCGGAAAACGGATCGCCAGCTTTGCTAGGCAGACTTGCCCATAACGCGCCAAAGGGAAGGATCTTTGCTTCTGCCTTATCAAAAGGGGTTTGCCAGCCATTGGCATCCACCACGAGGTCGAACGGCTGCGAGCACGAGCCATCATCAAATATCAGCCAGCGTTTTTCTGCGGTCGATTGGCTGCCACTGACCAGTCTACCAACTTCAATCGGCACATTGTGCGCGCACACAGCTTCGAACAAAATTTCGAACAGACTGGCGCGGTGAATGCCAATTCCGAACGCTTCAGGCAGCCCCAGCTTGTCATAATGGGCATCAAGCGCAATCCGCCCGTGCTCTTCCATACCTTTCAAAGCATCGATTCGCGAACCTCGTGCGGCTGTCTCGCTTGCCAATCCCAACTGTTCCAGCACTGCAAGCCCCGTGGGCTGGATCATCAAGCCAGAGCCGACAGGGCCAGGCGTGTCGAATTGATCGAACAGCGTGACGCTGTGCCCTTGGCGATAGAGAAGAAGCGCAGCAGCAAGACCGGCGGGTCCGCAACCAGAAATTGCGATATCAAGGGGCTTCATGCCCCTGCCTTTAGCGGGCCGAGGACCTTTTCGTCACGAAGAAACGGTGCGTCGGTCACGCCCGAGCGCGTTCCCAACTCATCAAAGACACAGCTTGCAAGATACGGGAATGGTGGGCGATGACAGGCTCGAACTGCCGACCCTCTCGGTGTAAACGAGATGCTCTACCAACTGAGCTAATCGCCCATTCCGATCACGGAAGAAGCGCTATCTAGCGTGTGTTTCGGCAAAATCAATTGCTATCTAGTGTGATTTTTCGCCGCAATCTATGAGCGCGGCCATGACATCTGCTGCGCACATCCTGATTCTCGCCACTGGCGGCACAATTGCAGGGACTGCTGGATCTGCGACAAAACGCGATTATCGCCCCGGACAGATCGGAATTGAGGCTTTCATCGAGCAAGCCGAACAGTTGGGGCTCACGGTGCGACTTGAAGGGCGCGAGATTGCTGCAATCGGTTCCGAGGACATAACACCGGAAATTTGGAGCGTGCTGCACTCAGAATGCGCGGCAGCGATGGACAATCCGGATGTAGCGGCAGTCGTCATAACCCATGGTACGGATACTGCAGAAGAAACGGCCCTGCTGCTGGACCTCACCTTGCCAACGCATAAGCCAGTTGTGCTGGTAGGAGCGATGCGGCCAGCAGATGCGGTTGGGACTGACGGCATTCGCAATTTTTTGAACGCTGTGCGCGTGGCCAGCGATGCGGCTGCGAGCGAGCGTGGGGTCATGCTGGTGATGAGTGACCGGATCATCTCAGCGCGTGATGCGCGCAAGGCCAAGACCACCGGCACGGACGCTTTCAAGGGCTTTCCACGCGACGCGGTTGGCGCTGTAACGCCAAGTTCGCTTGATTGGTTTGGTGAGCCTTGGGCCAAGGATCGCGATGCGCGCTTTTCCTTTCCGCAAAGCTTTCCGGATGTGCCGGTTTGTTTTGCGCATGCGGGGATGACGCCAGATGCAGTGGATTGCCACTTGAACGAAAAGACCAGCGGCCTCGTGTTGGCAGGTTTTGGCGAAGGCAATGCGCCGCAAGCTGTGTTCGCGCGGCTTGCTGA
>WTKI01000071.1 GCA_011524425.1 Altererythrobacter sp.
CCGCGCCGCCGCTGTCCCGGGCGGGCGGCACCTGATCGGCGACATGATCCTGCACGATATCCGAGCAATCCTCGACGGTCGCCCCGAACGGCAACTCAAATCTGCTCTGCCGGAGATGGTCGCCAGCCTTGTGTCAGCGCAACAAAAAATGACTGCAATGCCGTACACGTGACTGCCTGTCACCGGGGCAGCCTCGGCACAGTCAACATTGCCTGCTCTATGTCCGCCGCGCTTCCGCATGTCTCGCGCGCGCGGCAATGCGGCAGCTGCCACTTGGCCTTTGTCCGCAAAAGGCCGGACGCGGCCAGCGAGTATCTGATCCACCAATACGCGTCACGATAGCGAAGTATCTTGCGCTATAATTGACAGCGCCGAGGTCGCCCATTGGTGCATAGGGCTGTTCGCGTTGCGCTCGTGGTGCATGGCGGAGACGGTGAATGGTCGGATCTCGACCGGCGGTGGAAAAGACAAAAGCTGGTAGCGCTTTGATTGGCTTGCAACCAACCGGCTCGGCAGTGTCGCAATCAAATCCGTGGTTGCGACAATCGCGAGCGCGGGCAGGAATTGCGGCACCGCCATTGTCACGCGGCGCGCTTTCCCGAGTTTGTCCAACTCTTCATCGACGATCCCAGTGTGATCCCCGCGCGGGGATACGATCAGATGCTCGGCAGCTGTGTAGACCTCTAGGGTCATTTGTTTCTGGGCCAGCGGATGCCCCTGCCGCAACACAACGCTGTAGCTTTCGTCGTACAGCTTTGCCTGCCTTATGCTACGCGGTAGATTCCACGCAAACCCCAGGGCGAGGTCAATCTCACCTTGCTCCAGCGCATCTATCGCAGGACGACGGCCGAGCTGCAAGATGCTCACGCGCATCCCCGGCGCTTCGGCGCGGGCTCTTTGCAAGAATCTCGGCACCAAGGTTGTCATCTCATTGTCAAAGGCCCCGATGCGCAGCATGTCGGTTGACGAAGCCGGATCGAAGGCAACGGGCGTGCTGATCGCCTGTGACAAGGTTTCGACAGCGCTGCGGATCTTTGGCTCCAGCCCCAAGGCCACAGCTGTCGGCTCCATCCCCTTGGGTGTGCGGAGGAACAATGGATCGCCAAAGGCGTCCCGTAAGCGCTTGATTGAATGGCTGATCGAGGACTGCGTCAGCCCCATGTGATCAGCCACGTCCGAGGCTTTGCGCAACCGTATCAGGTTGATGAAGACCAGAAGGACGGTCAGGTCTAGTCTGCGTAATTCAATTTCATCAATATCGAAAATTAATCTAATTCGTTTTAATTGCATTAAGTGCTTCCCTATCTCTCGATCATCGCCAAGGCAATGGAGAGATGTCATGCGGATCGGGATTGTTGGAAAGGGACGGGTTGGATCGGCGCTAGCTGCTGGCTGGCAGGCCGCGGGCCATGAGGTACAGCTTGGCGGTCGCGACACCATGCCAGGTGCATCAGAAATCGCGATCTGGGCAGATGTCATCGTCCTCGCGGTGCCCTATGCCGCTCTGGAAAGCATCGCTGCAACCATCGACGCCACAGGCAAACCTGTCATTGACTGCACCAATCCGATTGCCATGGGACCAGATGGCATGGGGCTTGCGGTCGGCCACACGACCTCTGGTGCCGAGCAATTGCAAGCCATGCTGCCCGGCGCGCATGTGGTGAAGACGCTCAATCAGGTGGGGGCCGAGGTTATGGCCAACACCACCGGTTTTGCCCACGCTCCGGTTCAGTTCTTTGCGGGCGACGATGAGAAAGCCAAAGAAACGGTCGCGTCACTGCTGACTGATCTGGGGTTCGAGCCGTTGGATGCCGGGGGATTGTCAAAAGCGCGCCTTCTCGAACCTTTCGCTCTGACCTGGATCAACCAAGCGATTGCGCAGAAGCACGGGCGCAATTGGGCGTTTGGCGCAATGCCGCGGGCCGTCCAATGAGCGAGCCGGTCACCATCGTTGTCCGTCGCCGCGTGCGGGCGGGATCAGAGCAAGTCTACGAGGATTGGCTGAACAGTCTGACGGCAGAAGCGCAAATGCTCGAAGGCTACCTTGGCGCGCAGTTTCAAAAGCCACCGACCCAAGGCGCGCCGTATACAAGCGTGTTTCGCTTCAACAGCCTTGAAACCCTGGAGGCGTTTGAACGGTCTGATCTGCGGGCGCGCTACCTCGCCAAATACCCC
>WTKI01000031.1 GCA_011524425.1 Altererythrobacter sp.
GGTAATGGATTCGCTGTTGAGCCCTCAACAATAGTGGCCAAGCCAACACAGCACTCCGGCAAACCCCAATTGACTTAGGGGAAACAAGGCAAAAATCGCCCACAATTGTGTCGATTTGATGGAACCGTCATCCTGCTTTTGGGTGGGAATGGAATCATGTCGGCAAATCGGCTGTTTGGAGTCATCAAAAATGTCTCGGGCATCTTGGATGAACTGGGGCAACTTGGGATGCGCATAGAGATCGGGGATGACTTCTCCGAATATCGGCTCTACCGCAACACTCAGACAGATCGTAATCCGATCTACCCGATGTTCGATGTGGCCAGTTCCTACATCGATGACACGAACGGCTTCTGGGTCTGTGCATTCAACGAAGCTGACGAGCTGGTTCATACCCAAGCGGTTCGTCTGCTGGATTTGACAGGCGTTTCGCTTGCGCATCATCTGAACGTGCATCGGCACAAATACATCACCCCCAACACCACGCCCGATCCGGATTTGACGTTCTATTCCGGTCCCGAAGCTCTTTCGCGGATCGCTGGCAAAGTCTGCTACCAGGGCGAGTTCTGGTTACCCGCGCGCGGGCTGGGTGGCCCGCGAAGCCGAGGCGTGACACCGCTGTTGTCGCGTCTTCTGTTCGAAGTGATGCACGCAAACTGGCGGCCAGACTATCTGTTTGCCTTTGTGCCTCAACACCTCGCGTCACGGGGCGCGCATCTGCGATACGGGTATTCGCATTGCGAGCCAGGCCAGTGGATCGGTCCGGACAAGCAAGTGACAGAACAGGATTACCTGATTTGGATGAGTGCCGCTGATCTTGCCAACTCATTGGCCAGAAAACCGCAATCGTTGCAGGCCAGTCGGCAGCTGTCCCCCATCCGTTCAACAGTAACGACAATTGACGCGAAGAGCCATCTCGGCGGCTGACCGCAAAGGGCGATTGACGACCTTCGATATTCCAGTCACACCTTTTACACTGAGTTGTTTGGAATAATGTCTGTTTCTTTCCGAAGTGCAATTGTAGGTTCGATCACCGTAAGCGTCGCCTTTGTGATCGAGCTTACTCTGGTGCCGCTTTTGCTGCCGGCCATTCAGGATGAATTTGGTCTGTCTGTCGGTGAACTGGCGTGGATTTTCAATTCCTACAGCGCAGCGGTTGCCTTGGGCGTGCTGCTGGGCGGTTTGCTGGGCGACGTGTTCCGGGCCAAACAGGTTTTTCTTGCAGGTGTGGTGTTTTTTGCCTCTGGTTCGGTCCTTGTCGCGTTGTCGCAATCGTTCGAAAGCATGCTTGTGGCCCGCGTATTACAAGGGTTCGGCGGCGGCGTGTTCTCGCCTTTGGTTCCGATATTGCTCACCCGTGCCGTACCGGAACGTCCCGGCAAGGTGCTGATCCTTTGGGGAAGTGTGGTGGGGTATGTCGCAGCCTCGGCCCCGTTGATCTACAGCGGTGTATTGGCCGATTTCGGTTGGAGGCTGGCCTTTGCCATCCTTGCCGTCATTTCGCTAAGCGCAACTGTCGTATTGTTTTTTGCGAATATTGCCGAGGAACAAAGCTCGCCTCAAGCGTTGCGCGCCGACTATGCCAAGCTGGTCGGTGCACGCGACCTTTGGCTGATGATCTTTTACGTGTTCTGCAGTTACGGAGCGTTCACGTATTTCCTCTTCCGGCTCCCGCTCTTTCTGTCCGAGAACAGGTTTCAGGATGAGCAGATTGGTATTGCGCTGACGGTCCTGTGGCTGAGCTTCTCAGTCATGAGCACGTTGTTGCGCAACACGGTCGACAAGCCACATGTTCGTTTGATCCTGCTCATTGCGCCGTTTCTTATCCTCGCCGGTTTCCCCTTGGCGTTCGTCAGCAACGGCACCTTTTTCCTAAGCGTATCGGCCTTCATGCTGGGCGCGGGATTGGCGTGCAGCAACGCACCATCTACGCAGTTGATCCTGAGGTTCGCACCACGCAGTTCCCGTGCCATTTCGGCCAGCCTGGACATCACCTTCGCCCGTTTGGGCGGGGTCGCCGTGGTGACCTTCTTCGCGCAATCAACCTTCGGCACATCGGTCACTGTGGTATCCATCATGTGCTGTGCTGCAATTTTGAGCGTGGCGCTTGCCACGCTCAAAATTGCAGCACAGCACATGATGGCTGTCTCTTATACACATCTCCGAGC
>WTKI01000174.1 GCA_011524425.1 Altererythrobacter sp.
ACATTGGACATTGATACGGACGTGAAAGCCGAAAACCGGACGGCGATTGCGAACATGCTCGGCAAAGTACTCGCGTCAACTTACATCCTTTATCACAAGACCCAAGGCTTCCACTGGAACGTCACGGGCCCGATGTTCTTGAGCGTGCACGAGCTTACAGAGCGCCAATACAAGGACTTGGCGAAAGGCATCGATGATCTTGCGGAGCGCATTCGAACACTCGGCGAACCTGCCCCGATGGGTCTGACCGGCTACATCAATGATAGCAAAATCCCGGATCAGCCCGAGTTTCCAACTGTCGGACAAATGCTCGAGACCTTGGCGCAAGACCATTTGATAGTCGCGGACGAAATGCGCGGCATCGTCGAAGCGTCGGAAAAACTGAAAGATGTTTACACCGCCGACTTACTGACGGCGCGGATTGGCGAGCACGAAGAGGCCGCCTGGATGCTGAAAGCCCTCGCCGCTTCTTAAAGCGCGATTTTCAGCCGAACACCAAAATAAGGAGACAAACTCAATGTCGATTGAACTAACACAGAACGAAGCCCGTCAGGGTAAAACAAAGAAGAATATGCCACTTGTGCTGGGCGTTTCTACAGCCTCAGCAGCAGCTGCAATACTCGCAATGTTCGGGATCGCAATGTTGTAGAGTCTGGGGGAGCCGCATGGGAGGCGGCGCGGGGGTCAGTCCTTTTGGGACTGACCCCCTTTTTCTATAGCCAATCTGCCTTTCGGAACAAATAGAGCAATCCCCCGGTGAGCGCGACGAGCGCAACGCAGAAAAGCGCAAATGCATGTGGGCTTTCAACGCCTGGCATCCCGCCAATATTTACACCAAAAAGACCGGTAAAAAAACCAAGCGGCAAGAACACCGCGGATATGATTGCCAGTACAAAAAGACGTTGGTTCATAGCTTCTGCACGCTGCTCCACAATCTGTTCTTGAATGACCACGGCCCGCTCTCGCGCCAGGTCCAAATCCTCGGCGAGGCGTGTGGTAATGTCCTGTATCTCGCGCAATCGCAGTTTGGCTTCGTCGCTCAAAAACTCTCCGCCCTCTCTAACCAGCGAAGACAAAGCCTCTTTTTGCGGGGCAATGTAGCGCCGAAGTGAAAGGGCCGATCGGCGGAAATGCGCAAGCTTCTGTTTCGGTGCGGGCGTATTCTGATCGAGCCAATCCTCTTCCAGCTCGTCCGCTTCTTCTTCCAGCTTGGCGACGATAGGCTCCAGTCGGAATGTTAGCCGATCCGCAATAAACGTCACCAAATCGCCATGCGTTTCAGGTGGCTTATTGGTCCGATATAGATCGGCAAGATCATCGATCGCCCGGATCTTATGCACTCGCGTCGTGACAACTAGGTCTTTGGTCGCCCAAATCCTAATGGAAATCATATCGGTTGGTTCTGCTCCTGGATTTAGATTGGCACCGCGCAAATTGAGCAAAACACCATTTTCGTATCTCACTGCTCGCGGGCGGGTGTCTTCTTGAAACAAGATTCCGACGACAAGCGGATCGAGACCGCCAACACTCTCTAGCCAAGTCCTCGCTTCGTCTGATTTACGGTCCAGGTGAATCCAGATGCGGCTCCGGTTTGCGGACTCGATCTCGCCCGTCAGATCGTTCCATCGCAGCGATCTGACATCACCGTATGAGTTAACCAGGAAGCCTATGATGAGTGGATCTTGCACTATGTTCGACAATTAGCTCACCCCTTTGTTCGTGCTTGAGCGTGGATCGGTGTTACTCGAATTCCGAATGGCGAGCAAAAGGGGACATCGCGCTAAAGCGTTAGACTCAAGGATCAGCAGGGTCTGTGGTATTTTGCAGACCGTTGTTTGCATCCTGGTGCGCTTTCAATTCGTCCTCATCTATGGGGCGAGTTAAAGTGAACGATGTGACCGTTCTGTGATCCAACGTTGCAACAAGCGCATCGGAGCTTTGATTCAATACAAAACGTGCATTCGTCAAAGCGTATGTTTTTTCTATTTCGGAGAGTCTCACGGTTTGCCAACCCGAGCTCTCGGCATCGTAAAAAAGCAATCTGGATCCTAATTTCTTGTGAGCTGTTGCGCACACGTTGCGGCCATTTTCCAGTTTCGACACAGACCGATCATGGAGCGAACTTTCGTGAACTTGAACATGCAGCGCTTTGCCTCGTCGACGAT
>WTKI01000086.1 GCA_011524425.1 Altererythrobacter sp.
CGCGCGAATACGTCCTTCCAAACCGTCAGCAAATTCATCGATGTCATCCGTCCGCCGACGCGTTAGCGAAATGATTGAAAGAACATTAGCAAGTGTATTTTTAACGCGGTGATTAAGCTCTCGTGTAAGCGAATCCCGAATGGATACCTGCTGCGCGAACCGGTCAAAAGAAAGTTCGTCTTCGATAGCTTGCTGAGTTACCAAGCGCGCCAGCAAAGTCAGCAGGCTTGCGACAGCCAAACCAAACAGCAGCGTTGCCATCGAAAGTGGGGAAAGCGCGGAACGATGCGGCGCTCTAACTTCGATAAAGAATGGACGGTTAGCAATCTCAACGCTCCGCCGTGTCACTTGCGAAGCGCCTTCGAGATCGCCGATCATAACAATCGGCGCTTCGACGTCAGCCAGCTCGTCGTAAAGGCTGACGCTTATTTGCTTGGCGCCTGACAACTCAACGGCAGAAAGAAGGAAGTCTCGCGCATTGAAAGGGCTGTAGATATAACCTTTTAAGCGGCGTCCGACATCGGAATCTTCAAATACAGGCATGTAAATGACGAAGCCCGGCGCATCGCCTTCGCCTTCTTGGACTAACACGATAGGTCCGCTTGCAACCGGGCGGACCGAGCGAGCGGCTTCGTCCATGGCCTTTCGGCGTGTTGGTTCTGAATACATATCATAGGCCAAAGCCCTGCGATTGCGCTCTGTATCAGGTTCAAGAAAAGTCACAGGAACCAGCATCTCGGTCTGGTCGGCCGGTGCCGGAGTGACCTGAACGGTGCGGCTCAGATAATCGCCTAAGCGAGTTTGAAAGTTTTCCAGTTCTCTTGCGCCAATGGCTTCTGCCCAGCCAATACCATCAGAGCCTCGGAAATCGGCATCCTCGCGCAACTCGAACACGAAGCGGCGAAACAGAGGTAAGTCTACTGTATCGACAGAAGCAGCCAAAGCTGCTCCAGCACGCAAATATGAAGCACTGGTATGCCCTTTTCTGTCCAAGGAGGCTGCGACGGATTGGGCAGCTTCCTCTAGCGCTGCGTGCTCAAGCTCGCTTTCTCCTTGCTCTATCGCAAAAACGCTGAGTCCTGTGATCGCAAGTATTGCCAGAAAGATCGCAAGCGGAATGGCCCGAGGGAATTTCATCAGCCAGGCACGACCGCGCTTACGCTGACTTGCGGTGCCCTTTAGTGTCTGGACTGGATCGCCTGAGTTTACAGAGCTCCGCAGCTCACTACTAGTCGCGTCCGCGTCTCCCACGCGCTGTGTACCTCTTGTTTCGTCCATGCGTGCTTTGAAATATGGCTATTTACTCATGCGCTGGGAACTAAGAACTCACCTTTTCGTTCCTTTTCATGATCTCCGTTGTAAAGCTATCGGCTTTTAATGGGAATAGGTGTGAGCTCTGAGATAGAGCGCGCGGCGAGGGGAAAAATGGGATCAAACGAAGAGCCCAAACGCAGTGCAATAGTGGACCAGCCGCATAGCGAAAGCGGGAAGGCCACTACGGATGCGCCGGAACCCCAATGGGCAGACGGTTTGCGTAAACTCTATGATTCAGTGGTCGAAGAGCCTTTGCCTGACAGTTTCAAGGATTTGTTGTCAAAACTAGATGACGATCCGGATGACGGTAAAAGCTGATGGCGAAAGCGACCACATCAGATAAGCCGCAGCGCACTGCCTCTCAGAAGGCAGATTTTAAGCGCGAACTGACAGAAGTTGTGCCCCATCTGCGTGCATTTGCAAGGGGCCTTTGCGGTCGCCCTGACATGGCAGATGATCTGGTTCAGGAAGCGCTTCTCAAAGCTTGGGCTGCGCAAGAACGTTTTGAGCCCGGCACTTCCATGCGGGCCTGGACCTTTGTGATCCTGCGCAATGCCTATCTCACAGATATGCGGCGCAATCGCTTCCGTGGTGAATATGATGAAACTGTGGCTGAACGCATTTTAACAGCGCCTGCCGGGCAAGAAGAACCAATCCATTTGTCAGACATGCACCGGGCATTGCTCACTTTGCCCCCTGAACGCCGCGAAGCCTTGCTCCTGGTAGGGGCGGGTGGCTTTTCTTACGAAGAGGCTGCTGAAATCTGCGGCTGCGCGGTAGGTACGATCAAGAGCCGCGTTGGGAGAGCAAGGGCTGCACTCAATTCGATGCTTGCTGATGGCTCCATTCC
>WTKI01000425.1 GCA_011524425.1 Altererythrobacter sp.
TGGTCGAGCATTGCGCGCGCCGGTGCCGGCAAGGTGTCAGTGTAATCAGAGACAGGCGGGGGCAGCTTGCCCGGCGATCCTGAGCGCAGGCGCACGAAGCTTTGCTGCTGGCTCGATGCGATGAGCCTTGCTTGCTCTTCGGTCTCCGCCGCAAAGATATTCATAGCCACCATCACATAGGGCTTCTCGCATTGCTCGGAAGGCTGAAAGTCGCGACGGTACAGCTCCAGCGCTGTATCCAAGTGATCCGGCGCAAAGTGAGCTGCGAAAGCATAAGGCAATCCCAGCCGCGCGGCGAGCTGCGCGCCAAACAGGCTGGAACCAAGCATCCAGAACTCAGGCTTTGCCCCGCGCCCCGGGGTGGCTTGGATGGGGAGCTGGTTAGTATCGCTCATCAGTGTCATCAGCTCGACGACATCTTGCGGAAACATTTCTGCCGCGGTGTGCAGGTCTTTGCGCAAAGCGCGCTGCAATTCTGGCCCGGCACCCGGCGCACGCCCAAGGCCGAGATCAATCCGGCCAGGAAACAGTGCATCGAGCGTGCCGAATTGTTCTGCGATCTGAAACGGGGTGTGGTTTGGCAGCATGATCCCGCCAGAGCCTATACGAATGCTGCTCGTCGCATTGCCGATATGGCTCAAGACGACCGACGTTGCGCCGCCTGCGATCCCTTCCATGGCGTGATGCTCTGCCACCCAGAACCGCTTGTAACCGTGCTCCTCTGCCGCTTGTGCAAGCTCGCTCGCAGCGCTTAATGCTTCGCTGACAGTGCCGCCTTCGCGCACAGGCACAAGGTCAAGGACAGACAGCGCGACCATCAGGGTGTAGGCACTGCATCGCCCAATTGCGCGAGATAGCCGCGCGCGCGGTCAGCATGGGAGCTATCAGGCGCGATCGCTATAACGGAATTCCAGCTTGCCCTTGCGGCCTCATCGCGGCCCCCAAGCACTGCGATAATGCCGGCTTCCAAAGCGACTGCAGGGTCTGTTGCATTAAGCTCGCTTGCTTGTGCGATCATGCTTTGCGCTTCAGCGAGCCGATCCAAGCGGCGCATCAGTGTAGCAGACAGCAGCCAGGCTTCGCTTGATTGCGGGTTCAAGCGTCTAGCATCGGCAAGAGCCGCTTCAGCGCGCACTTCATCGCCTTGAGCAACGAGCGCGAATGCGCGGTCGATTGCCGCCGCAGCTGCGAGCGGCGCGGCTCCTGCTGCTTGCGCATCGTTTTGCGCCTGCTGCAGCAGATCGAGCCCGTAAGAAGTGTTGCCTCCTGCGAGCGCTGCATTCCCCGCCATCGCTCCAAAGCGGGCTTGCAGCCGCCGTTCAGCTGAACCTGTGCCATCACGTGCAGCGACCAGTGCAGTGGTGGCATCGGTCCACAGCTCGAGCTTCGCTGACGCCATGCCCAGACAATAATAAGCGACAACCTGTTCGCCTTCGACGGTCTGGTCGCGCCGTAATTGCGCTTGCACATGCGCGCGCGATGGCGCGGTCTCGACCAGCTCCAGACAGTTTTGCAGCCAGCCATCATCCGCGCTGGCGATAAGGCCGGCGGGATCCTGAACCGGAACTGCGCGTTCAGGGCGGTCCTGCACCTCTGCAGAGTAATCGGTAACCCCGCCAAAAGCCGGGTTCGGCCCGACTTGCATAAGCAGGATTGACGCCATGGCGGTAAAAGAATCCAGCACATCAATTCTCTTCAATCGCAACCAAAAGCTGCGCGTAGGTGTCTTGCAAGAGCGCAATATCGGCATCGCGCGACAAGCGGTGATCGCCGTCCTTGATAAACAGCGTCTGCACATTGTCTGAACGCAGAGCTGCAGCCAGCTTCAAGCTTACCTCCCACGGCACATCTTCATCGCGCTGCCCATGCAAGAGCCGCACAGGCGCATCAATCGCGATAGTGCGATCCAGCATGCGGTTGGCCTGGCCGTCTTCCCAGAACTTCGCATGCGTTGGTGTTGGCTCGGGCCCGTAAGGGTTGTCTTCGAACACCGTCTGGCCGCTCGCAAGCTCAGCCTTTTGCGTGTCAGTGTAGCCCCAATTGGTGAAATCGGGCGCGGCCGCGATCCCGATTATTCCTGCAAGCTTCGCGCCTAAAGCTTCGCCTACCATCAGCATGAGCCAGCCGCCCATGGACGAACCAACCAGCAGCACATCTTGCTC
>WTKI01000393.1 GCA_011524425.1 Altererythrobacter sp.
AGCTCTAGCTCCCTGTCGCTTCTGTGCAGGAAGTTAATAGAAAGTTACGCTAGAAACTAAATTGGGTCGTCAAACCGTGAAGGGGGGAGAATTCATGGGTCCTATAATCATGCTCATATCGCTGGCGTGTTACGCCGCGTTCTTTGCGTCATTCGTCTATTTGGTCGGATGGGTCGGCGCATTCGACTTTATGCCAACGCATGTGGACAAGGGGCGCGAAGCTCCATTCGCAGTTGCCTTGGCATGGAATATTGGCGTTATCGCGCTATTTGGTGTCCAGCACTCCGTGATGGCGCGCAAGGGCTTCAAGGAAGCCTGGACAAAGATCGTGCCGCAACCACTAGAACGCAGCTTCTATTGCTTGGCCACAGCCATTGTTCTGGGCGCGATGTTTCATTTCTGGCATCCTATCGAAGGCAGCCTGTGGTCGGTCACCAATGAAACTGCGCGGATGGTGATCTGGGGTATTTTCTGGTTCGGCTGGGCGTTCCTGTTTTTGGCAACGCTTATGCTCAACCATTTTGAATTGTTTGGTCTGCAACAGGCCTGGCACAGAATGACAGGCAGAACGGCAGCTCCGATGACGATGAGGACGCCGGGTTTCTACAAATTCGTTCGGCACCCGATCCAGACAGGCGTGTTCATAGCTATCTGGGCAACCCCAGATATGACATACAGTCATCTGCTGTTTGCGGTTTGCTACACCGCTTACATCTGGATTGGTTTACACTATGAGGAGAAAGACCTCGTGGCGGAATTTGGCGATCAATATCGCGAATATCGCCGTAATGTAGGCAAAGTTCTGCCGGGTCTGGGCAAAAGCGCTTAACCCGCGTTGTTGAACGAATTGAGCTGGGCGGCGTGGCTTTCGTGCGCGCCGCCTTTGCTTTTACGCATTTCAGCAGTCATCGCCCGCAGCGACTTGTCTGTGAAGGGCAATTCCAGCGCAGCATAAAGATCGCGCATTTCGCCTTCCCAATCTGCGCCCAAATGATCAAAGTCGACCATCGCCACAGGCCCTGACCATCCATCAAGCGCCTTTGTCAGCCGCGCATCGCGCAACGCAATCTTGCGCCGCCATTCCTGCTCGATCCAGTCGAGGTCGACATCGTCAGACTGAATCACCATCTGATTGGCGACCAGCGATACAGAACTGCGCCATGTTTCTTCGCTGCAGCGTTTGGATACGACCAGCCGGGCGTCGGGAAAACGCGTGAGCAATGAAGGCAAATCTTCAGTGAATTGAGGGACCTTCAGGATCCGCGGCCGGTCACCGTGACCATGTTGACCTGCATCGGTTCGCAGCAGCCGCTCAAACTCCGCATATACCGGTCCTGCATCGCGTGCTTCGCTGAAGGCAACATAGCTTGGAATATGCCATTGCGCCTCGTAAGCGGAATGGTCCAGGGCGCTGGCGAGCCAGCCCAATTCTTCATCCGCCCGCGCTGCGCCAAACGGGTGGATGGTATCCAGCCATGGGTCAAGTTTGCGCGCCATGAACAGCTTGAAAGAGCCGCGCAAGGGCCGGAAATCCGGCTTTTCCGGCACAGGATGCCAGCTATCGCAGAACCGCGTTGCGCTGTGTGCGGGATCGGCCGCAAGCAAGCGGTGAATGCGCGTGGTTCCGCTGCGCATCTGGCCCAGCACGATGATCGGCGCGGCAATCTCTGTCGTCGCAAGGCCGGGTTGCTCTTGCCAGAGCTTGCCAAGCGCAAAACGCTGTTGGATGGCTCTCGTGATCAGCCCGTAAGCAAAAGCTTTGCCAACTGCGTTCAGCTTCGCTTCTTGCTGCACTGCATCGCACAATTGTTCCAATCGCAAGCGGAAGTCTGCGATGTCTTCTTCTGTACGAGACGCATATTCATGCTCGCGCGTGAAGTTCTTTGAACCGCGCTTGATCAGTTCCTCGGGTTCGAGTGGAGGAGGGGGCATCCAGCCCTTATCCCATCCTGTATCGAGGAAACGCGCTACGCGATCGACAATTGGCGCTCTGGCCAGCGGGTGCGGGCGAGCTTTGGAGCGCATTGCTCGGCGCGGCGCTGGCATCAAAACATGTCGGCTGCATCATGCAGCTTTGTGAGGCGTTTTGGAGCGACGCTTCGCCAGCTGCGTTCGAGCCAATGGTCTACTTGTTCCCACTCAAGCCCGGGCGTGTTGAGCAC
>WTKI01000183.1 GCA_011524425.1 Altererythrobacter sp.
GATCAACACAATGCTTGGTGGAATGATCTGGCCGAGTGTGCCGCTGGCAGCGATCGTGCCGGTCGCAAGTTTTGGGTCGTAGCCCTGGCGGAGCATAGTCGGTAGCGCGATGAGGGTCATCGTAATCACCGTCGCGCCGACAATGCCGGTGGAGGCGGCCAACAACGCGCCGACAATGACGACGGCATAACCCAGGCCACCTCGTACCCGCGCCAACAAACGACTGGCGGTGTGCAACAAATCGTCCGCGACTTTCGAGCGCTCGAGAATGACCCCCATCAAAACGAATAGCGGTACAGCGATCAGCACCTGGTTCTCCATCGAACCGAGGATGCGGCTTGGCAGATTACGTAGGATGGGAAGCGGAATGAGATCGAGTTGAACACCGATCAGCCCAAAAATCAGCGCGACGCCGCCGAGGGTCAAAGCCACCGGATAGCCCGCTAGCAGCGCAAGGATCGCTGTGAGGAACATGCCGAGCGCAAGAACGAGTTCGAGTTCCATCAGATCGCTCCCTCTGACGCTACGGTCGTCTCGGCAGAGCGATATCCCCGTATGGTCAGCGCAGACTTCAGCGCTTGGCTCAGGCCTTGACTGATCATCAGCGTCGCGAACAGCGGGACGAGGGTTTTGAAGAGGTACTGAACGGGTAAGCCATCGCTTTCATTAAATGGCTCTAGATCGAGCCATGTGCGCGCGATTAGTCCAGAGCCAGCGTATAGGATCAAAATACCGATCGGAAAGATGAAAAGCATCGATCCTACCAACTCGATGGAGGCTTTGGTTTTCGGTCCGAAGCGTGAGCGCATAATGTCGACGCGGACGTGTCCATCATCCCGCAAGGTTCCCGCTGCCCCGAGCATAAAGATCATTGCGAAGCTGAAAATCACACTGTCATTGAGCCAAGAAAAGCTCAGTCCAAATACATATCGCAAAAGCACGGCAGTAAGTTGGATTAGTATTATGAGGAAGGCCGCTGTGACGGCGAATCCCATCGCAAATCCGCTGATGCGGTCGAGGGCGCGCGCGATGAGGCTGGCGGCTTTGTTCAAAGGGCCTGGAAGGGCGAGCACCAAAAGCGGCAGCAGTAGTAACGGCAACGCCGCATACCCAGCGTAACGAAAGCCTGTTCCGACAATTTCGACAAATGGCGCCATCTGACCCGTTTCCTCTGCCCCGAGGCCTAAGGGTTTACGCCTTAGAGCTCTCTTGAGGCAAGGTATGGACTATCAGAGATCCGCGCCCATCCGCGCATCTTCTTCAAAGCGTCCTCGAAACTCTCGTAAATTCGACGCTCAATATCGCCGCCCGATCCTGCATCGCTGCGTATATCGGCAGAGATCTCTTGAACGCGCGCCATGACATCTTCTGGGAATTGGCGCAGTTGCACCTCTTCTTCATTGACGAGCTTCTCCAGATGGACACCATTCTGATAGGTGAACTCACCCACGGACAGATGATTGACCTCATTGCAGGCGCTACGGATGATCTGTTGTTCGGTTGGCGTCAGGCTGTCCCACTTGCGGCGATTGATACCCACGGCGAGCGAGCTTCCTGGCTCATGGAAACCGGGACCGTAATAGAATTTCGCTTCGCGATGGAAGCCGAGATAGTAATCATTCCAGGGACCGACCCACTCCGTCGCATCAATCCGGCCAGTTTGTAGGGCTTGATATATTTCATTGCCGGGAAGGGCCTCCGCGGCGCCGCCTAATGCTCGAATGACATCGCCGCCAAGCCCAGGGATTCGCATCTTTAGGCCGCGGAAGTCTTCTAGACTGTTCACTTCGCGTTTGAACCAGCCGCCGGTTTGATGACCGGTATTGGCGCCCTGGAAAGCAATAATGCCATATTGTCCGGAAAGCTCTTCCCAGAGCTCTTGGCCGCCGCCGAAGTCGATCCAGCCCATGATTTCTGCGGCGGTCATGCCCATTGGGACGGCCGTGAAGAAATTGTACGCTTTCGACTTTGATTGCCAATAATACTCAGCGCCGTGATACATGTCGGCATTGCCGGAGGCGACGGAGTCAAACGCCTCAAAGGCTGGCACCAATTCGCCGGCAGCATAGACGCGAACTTCCATCTGACCGTCCGAAAGTTCACCAATGCGATCCGCGACACGTTGAGCGGCTGCACCAAGGCCCGGCAAATCTTTGGGCC
>WTKI01000009.1 GCA_011524425.1 Altererythrobacter sp.
ATATAGAAGTGAAGAATCCGAGCGCTCAGATCGAGCATGAGGCAACCACCTCCAAGATTTCGGACGACCAGCTGTTCTACGCGATGCAGCGCGGTCTAGGCGAAGAAGAGGCGGTCGCGCTGATCGTTAACGGCTTTGCGAAAGAAGTGCTCAAAGAGCTGCCGATGGAGTTTGCCGTCGAAGCGCAGAAACTGCTGGCGATCAGCCTTGAAGGGAGTGTCGGATAATGGGCTTATTACTCTCAGCCTTTTTTCTGATTGCTTTCCCCCTTGGCATTGCATTTTACCTCGCTTCACGGATCAAATCTGAACTTGAAGAGGGACGAAGCTATATGTGGGGCTGGGCAGATCGTGCTTCGACCCCCGGGAGTTATTGGTTCAATTTGGGAATGAAGGCGATCGGTGCGCTTGCTTTTGTATATCTCCCTGCCAGCATCGGTTGGGATAGTCTGAAAGCCTTCGCAGAATGACCAACCGCAAGACCCTCAAGCTCTCCGATGTTCCGGCTACCGACGCGCCCAATCTCAAAAAGAAGGGCCGCGGCTGGGAGATCAGCGAGAAGCGCTTGGACGCACTGCACGATCAGGCGCGCGAAATGCGCCGTCATTCTTCCGAAGCGCACAAGGCGCTCGCCGAGCGTTTCGCGAAGGCCGATATGGGACGCTACAAATTCACGCGCCACGCTGTGGTCGGCTCTGCGATTGTGGACTTCAATTGCCACAATCTCGGCATGGCAATCGCGATTGACGAACCGGATCAAAACGATGCGCTCGCCAAGCGTCGCGACAAGTCACTGGAAAGCGTCGGCATTCGCGTGATGCGGTTAAAGGCAGAAGACATTCTTGGCGATATGGACGCAGTCCTCCAGCGGATCACGCACGGTATGCGCATACGCATCGCCGACAAACGCGAAGGGATCCGAGAACACCGTGCCCGTTCACGTCCGAAGAATTCCCAATCTGAAGGCACATACGAAAAAGCCGCAGGCGAAAAAGCTACAGGCGAAAACGATACAGGTCGCTCCCACGATAATGACGGAGACCCATCATAATGCCCGGCCTCGACGATTTCATGTCGCCCGACATGCAAAAGATTGCCCTTTTTCTCTTACCTGCCTTTGCAGGCATCTTTGCGCTGGTCATGAATTTGAGCCGCGGTTTCTCGACCGTCGGCACAGTTGTCATGGTCCTGTGCGCAGTGATTGCCCTCTATTTCGCCCCGCAATTCTTCACTTTGTTCTAGAGCCGCCATGCCAAGCACAACACTTCTCGCACTCGCTTTCCTGATGCAAGCCGCTCCCGCGCCAGACAGCTTCACCTCCGATGCTGTCGAAGGGCGCGAAGAGCCATACTGGATCACTGAATACCCGATCATCATCCAGCCCCTTGTGCATGATTACCGCCGCTGCCTGAATTACGCGGATCGCCGGTTTCGCGGTGAAGCCGATTTTGAAGAGCAATACGCGGCTGACCTGCCACGCTGCGAAAAGCTCAAGCAGAAGCTGATCGCGAAGTCAGAGCGCGCTTTGCGTACTGGTCGATGGGGCGAAGTGCTGGCTCCGGAAAGAGCGGGCGACGTGTTTCGCACTGTGGCGGATGAACATGTAGCGCGCGGACGCGACTTCGACCGCCAATTGATGGCGCTCTACTACGCCCAGCAAGCGCGCCAAGTGTCTACCGAGCTCACCAATGAAGAGATCCCAACTGATGTTACGAATTGAAAACCTGACCGCTGAAGTAGACGGCAAGCCCATCCTCAAGGGCTTGTCGCTCGAAGTGAAGGCGGGTGAAGTCCATGCGATCATGGGCCCCAATGGCGCGGGCAAATCGACCTTGTCCTACGTGCTGGGCGGCCGCCCCGGCTATGAGGTCACAGGTGGCAGTGTGACATTCACATCTCCGGAAGGGGAAAGTTTGGACCTGCTAGAACTTGACCCGCACGAACGGGCTGCGGCTGGCCTGTTCTTGGGCTTCCAATATCCGGTCGAAATTCCAGGGGTATCCAACGTCCAATTCCTGCGCGAAGCGTTGAACGCGCAGCGCAAGGAGCGCGGCGAAGACGCGCTGTCAGGCGGCGAATTCCTCAAGCTTGCCAAGGAAAAGGCAGGGCTCTTGCGCATGGATATGGACATGCTCAAGCGGCAAGTGAATGTCGGCTTTTCTGGCGGCGAGAAGAAGCGTGCAGAAATGGTCCAGATGGGCATTCTTGCGCCGAGTTTCGCAGTGCTCGATGAAACCGATAGCGGCCTGGATATCGACGCCCTGCGTGTGGTGGGTGAAGGCATTAATCAGATCATGCGCGGCGATAACAAGGCTGTGCTTTTGATTACGCATTATCAGCGCTTGCTCGATGTGGTGAAGCCTGACCGCGTATCTGTTTTGGCGGACGGACGGATTGTCCAGACCGCCGGTCCGGAATTGGCGCTGCGGCTTGAGGAAGAGGGCTATGACGCAGTGATGGCGGAGGTCGCCGCTTGAGTGTGTTGTTCGCCTTTCTCGCAGCAATGAGTCCAGCGACTGATCCAGTGCCGCCATCTGAACCGATGCCGGAAATTGTGGTTATCGCAGAGCGGCTGAAAGGCGTGCAGGTTTTCATCGGGCAGGATGACGAAGGATCGTGGCATTGCAGCCTCGACCGCTCCAGCGGCGTTCCGTCACTCGATAGCAAATTGTGCAAAGCGGTGACGAAATGCGTCCGCAAAGGCGCGAGCACTGACAGCGAAGTCGAGCAATGCGTGACAATGAACAAAAAGCGGCTGTTAGCGCGCTTTGAGCGTGAATACAGGAAGCAGAAGTGATGGAAGCGGCAACTGTGACAAGGCCAACAACCCGAGACGAGGATTGGCGCTATGCTGATGCGGACTTCCTCGCATCAGCTGATGCCGCACACCTTGCGCATTGGGCAACATATGAAGTGCCGGAAGGTGAAACCTTACGCCATGCCGCAATTCATACCTCGGGTGATGCCAGCGCAGGCGGGTTTGAACGTATCCGCGTCCATGTAGGCAAGGGCGGGCGCTATGAAGCGTTCCATGTGATTGCAGGCGGTAAATATCAGCGCATCGAGATCGAAGTCACTCTGGAAGAAGGCGCGCATTTCGAATTTGGCGGAGTGACGCTTGGCGGTGGTGACAAGATCCAGGAATTTGTGACCCGCACTATCCATGCGCACCCTAATGCAACTTCAAACCAGACCGTGCGCGCGGTCCAGTGGGGTCAATCCAAAGGCAATTTCCTTGGCAGGATCGAAGTGGCACGTGATGCGCAAAAGACCGATGCTGCGCAGAACTTTCGCGCGATCCTGCTGGAAAAAGGCGCAAGCGCAAACACTAAGCCGGAACTGGAAATTTTCGCAGACGATGTGCAATGCGCCCACGGCGCCGCGATTGGCGAGCTCGACCAGAATGCGGCCTATTACATGGCGGCACGCGGCATTCCTCCTCAGCTTGCGCGCAAGCTGCTGGTGCAAGCGTTTATCGGCGATGCATTTGTTGAGCTGGACGAAGCCGACACGCGCGAGCGCCTGCTTGAAGCGGCCCTGGAGCAATTGGAGGAGGCGGCCCTTTGAACGCGCCAACCGCCTCTCTTAATGCGGATTACCGCGCAGACTTTCCCGGTCTTGTCACAACAGATGGCAAGCCTTGGCATTATCTGGACACAGGCGCGACCTCGCAAAAACCGCGCGCTGTGATTGACGCGGTCGCGCGCGCTTTGGGTGAAGACTACGCCACAGTCCATCGCGGCGTCTATGCGCGCTCTGCTGATATGACTTTGCGATATGAAGCTGCGAGGCGCCGGGTGGCTCAGTTTATTGGCGGCTCTGAAGACGAAGTGGTTTTCACGCGCGGCGCCACTGAAGCGATCAATCTGGTTGCGAACAGCTGGGGCACGCAGAACCTGAAAGCTGGCGATCGAATTCTGCTTTCCACTCTGGAGCATCACTCCAATATCGTGCCATGGCAATTGCTGGCAGAGCGGGTCGGGGCTGAGATCGATGTGTGCCCGCTGACCGATGATGGCCAGATCGATCTGGATGCCGCCGAAGCCATCCTGACTGAGCAACACGCATTGATCGCCTTGGCACACGTTTCCAATGTGCTCGGTTCCGTGCTGGATGTGCGGCACGCGGCGCAATTGGCGCACAAGGTTGGCGCAAAGCTGCTTCTTGATGGCTGTCAGGCTGCTCCGCGTTTGGCGATCGATGTCGCTGGGATGGATTGCGACTTCTATGTCTTCTCCAGCCACAAGCTGTATGGCCCGACCGGGATCGGTGTGCTTTGGGCGCGCCAGGAAATCCTCGATGCCATGCCGCCATGGGAAGGCGGCGGCGCAATGATTGATCGCGTCACCTTTGACAAGACGACCTATGCACCCCCACCTCAGCGGTTTGAAGCCGGCACGCCTGCTATTGCGGAAGCGATCGGCCTGGCAGCGGCGATCGATTATGTTGAAAGCATCGGTCTTGATGCGATCCATGCGCGTGAGGCTGCTTTGGTTGAACACTTGCGCCGTGAATTGCTTACTATGAACGACATGACACTCTTTGGTCCTGCAGACAGTGCAGGCATTGTCAGTTTCGCGATGCGCGGGGTTCACCCGCATGACCTGGGCACCATATTGGATGAAAGCCATGTGGCGATCCGCGCCGGTCACCATTGCGCGCAGCCACTGATGGATCACTTGGGTGTACCAGCAACGGCGCGGGCCAGCTTTGGCCTTTATAACGACCACAGCGATGTCGACGCTTTGCTGGAAGGCATTGCACGAACACGAAAGATTTTCGGCTAGGAAGAAAGATGATGAACAAGCCGTCGGACGAAACAGAATTTGCGGCCGCCTCAGCGGGAAGCGGGCCTGAAGCGACTTCGACTGAAAAACCGCGCCGTGCGCGCGTCGAAGATGCAGTTGACCCTGATACAGAGACCGCTGCCGAGAAGCTTGAGCGCAAGCGCGATTATCTGGAAGGCTTTCTTGCGAAAACGCCTGAAAATGTGGCGCCGGGCGAGCCGGGTGGTGAACTGCATGATGCGGTGATCGCCGCGCTCAAGGAGATTTACGACCCGGAAATCCCGGTTAACATTTATGATCTTGGCCTCATCTACAATGTCGAGATCAACGATGAGGCCGATGCGATTGTCACTATGACTTTGACGACTCCGCATTGCCCTGTCGCAGAAACTATGCCCGGCGAAGTTGAACTGCGCGCGGCCAGCGTGCCGGGCATTCGTGACGCGGAAGTCAATCTGGTGTGGGAGCCTGCTTGGGGCCCGGACAAGATGACCGACGAAGCGCGGCTTGAACTGGGGATGCTTTGACATGGCAGACACGAAGACAAGGGAAATTCCGGCGGCCGTCACATTGACACCCGCTGCAGAGGCGCGCGTGGCAGAGCTGATGTCCAATGCTCCAGACGATGCTATTGGCGTGAAGCTTTCAACCCCGCGCCGCGGCTGCTCAGGCCTCGCTTACTCTGTTGATTATGTGGCCGAGGAAGCAAAGTTCGACGAGAAAATCGAAACGCCGGGCGGCACATTCTATATCGATGGCGCAAGCGTGCTCTATCTTGTCGGCTCGATCATGGACTGGGTTGAAGATGACTTCACCGCAGGCTTCGTGTTCGAAAACCCTAATGCCAAAGGGGCTTGCGGCTGCGGCGAGAGCTTTATGGTCTAGGTGAAGCGAAGGCCGAGCATCGCTGTTCAGCCTTCTTCCACTAGCCTCGCCAGCAAAGCGCGCTCCAGATCATCGACTTCGCCATCGGCATCGATCATTTTTTCAAGCCAAGCTTGCTCATTGTCTTCGACGAGGTTTCCGGCCGCGGCAGCAGCTGTATAGTTCGTGCCTTCAGGCTTCTTGCCAAAGGCTTTGCCGAAATGATTATGCACTTGCGGCAGTTCGCGCGCCATTGCGCCCATGAAGCGCCCTACGCTTGCCTTGTTGTCAGCGATGAAAGCTTCGAGCTCTTTTACGCGGGCATGATCGAGCTGGGCATTCGTCAGAGCGAAACCTTTGAGGTAGTTCGCAACGCCATCAACAAACAGATCATCCCATTGCGGCGCGTTTTCTTCCTGCACGGTCGCTTCTTTCAATCGAAACAGGAGCTCTGCATCATAGCGGCTGACGGCTGCCGGACCAAAGCCCCCGCTTGCAAAAACAAGCCGGCGTAGAATTCGGCATTCAGCAGCAGAGATGTGACAGGATGCGAGTTCGCCTCCGCATCGAGTGGGGCCGGTGCCTGTCAGCACTGCCTGTTCAATCTGTCGCTCCGCATAACGCTTGAGCATATCCGGCACGTTTTGTGCTTTCTCGACAATGCGCACTAAAGCTTCCAGTTCGGCCATGCTGTCGAGCTTGCCATCATGGTCGAATGCATTGATCAGCCATTTGGCCTCTGCCTCGTCACACATGCCGCGCGGCTCAGTGCCGTTGAGCACAAATTCGCTGATCGCTTCGACGAAGAAGTCGACCCATTGCTCATCGCGCGTCCCAAGGGCGTTGTTGATCGCAAAGATGGCTTCCGCTTCCTCGCGATAGATTTTGCCGTCGCCCCAGCCTAGCTGGCGCAAATCGGCCAATTCCGCTGGCGTCACGACGCCATCTTCAGCGACCTTCGCGGCGAGTTGTGAAAACTGAATGCTCATCTGCAAAAACACCCCCTGATTACACGGGGTTTTATGGCACAACAGGCTTAAGAGCGGGTTACCAGCGCGCTCTATCTGCGCCTTAGGGCTTCTACACAGGAAGCCCGGTCAACCGGCCGGCCATCGCTGGCGCGCCGCGCTTCGACATGGGTTGCACTGGGAGATGTGCCTGGTGATAGCGGGTAGAGATAGACATCAAGCACGCAAGGCTCACCTGTGAACTGCAACTTTAACGCATCGCCCTCTTCAACGCGCAGTCGTGGGTTGCCAAAGCGTCGCTCGAGCTGACCGGGGCTGGCCCCGATGACGAGATCCAGGCCCGGAGCGCGCATAATTTGCGGGGGTCGTTGTCCAGTAGTGGTGGAAGAGGGCAAGGCCTGCGATGTTTGCGCAGGAGTTTGCGTGTTCGTCGAGCGTGCGGGCGATGGCGGGGTGGATTGCGATTGCGTTTGGCTCGCCTGACCTGGTCCGCCGGGGATGAAGTTGGGCGACGTTGAAACGCAAGCTGTGAGCACAGGGCTCAGCATCACGAGAAGAACAAGACGCAAGTCAACCATGGATCAAATCCAACTTTCGATGAACCATATGGGTTCCTGCTGCAGCTCCGATAACCGGAGCTAGAATGTTGATGAAGGGGATCACCATGAGTCCGGCGATAGCCCCGCCAAGAGCCAGCCGCTCGAACGGGCCCACAGGCGATCTGGCCTCAGGTAAAGATCTGTGTCTAAACCAGCCCATATCGGTCAGCTCGCGCCCTAATAGGACCGCATTGACTAAGAGAAATATCACCGCGGGACCTATGGCTGTGAACACCAGAACAACAGCGACCGGGATCGCGAGCGCGTTATAGCCAAGTGTGCGCCCAATCCCTTTAAGCGAATTGCTGAGGTCTTCACGAAAGGGCAACTTGCGAGCTTTTCTGGCAGCATCCGGATAGTGTTTGGCTTCAACCGCAGCAACGACCTCGTCTGCGAAGAACTGCAAAACTGCCAATGCGACAATGCGGAACACGAACCATGCAAGCAGAAACGTCAAAACAGCGCCGATCACGACATAACTGTCGCCAGCCAGCTCTCCATATTCGCCCAGCAGCCAAGGGAGCGTTTTTACCAGGGCGAATGCGAACAGAATAAACACACACAAAGTGATAGCCAAACTCTTCCCCAACACCCGCAAAATTGCTGGATCAGCAAGCTGGCAAAAGGCGAGCAGGACAGAAGAAATCGCAAGGTGCATAGCGCTATCCTCCCAATTGCCAGCAAGTGCTGCTGCGTCAATTGGTCACATGCACCCTGCGATACAATCCGCCCCTTGGCTAAGATGAAGCGAGCCGCTAGGCCCGCGCGCATCAACATTTCTTCTCAGAACAGGATCCTTACGTGTCTGAACCCCGCTATGACGTGATCGCGATTGGTAATGCGATCGTCGATATCATTGCCGCTTGCGACGATGCCACCATTGAAGAGCTGCAGCTTAATCGCGGCGGTATGACGCTTGTCGATGCTGACGGCGCGGACACGCTCTATGCAGCAATGGGCCCTGCAACAGAAAAATCAGGCGGCTCTGCTGCAAACACGCTGGCAGGACTGGCAGAGCTAGGCACGCAATGTGCCTTTATCGGCCAAGTCGCTAAGGACCAGTTTGGTGAAGTCTTTGCCCATGACATTCGCGCTGCGGGCATCGATTTTGACACGCCTATGCTGGAAGGCGGGGAGCCGACCGGGCGCTGCCTGATTTTCGTGACGCCCGATGGCGAACGCACAATGAACACGTTCCTCGGCGCAGGTCAGGTCCTGCCGGCCGAAGCTCTGGATGAAGAGCTGATCGCAAGCGGAGCGATCCTCTATCTGGAAGGATATTTGTGGGATCCCGAAGAGCCGCGCCGCGCTATGCGCCGCGCGATTGATGTGGCCCGCAAGGCAGGGCGCAAGATCGCATTTACAGCCAGCGAAAGCTTTGTGATCGATCGCCACGGCGATGATTTTCGCGCCATGATCGAAGACGGTGTGCTGGACATTCTGTTTGTCAATGAAAGCGAGCTGGCAACACTTACCGGCGAAGCAGAATTTGAAGCGGGCCTCGCTGCCATAGCCGGGAAAGTGCCTGTGCTGGTCGCGACGCGCGGTCCGGATGGCGCTGTTGCGATCGCGCATGGCGAGCGCGCAGAAGTCGCAGCAGAACCGGTTGAGGCCGTAGTGGATACAACCGGCGCCGGAGATCAGTTTGCAGCAGGTTTTCTGTCAGGCCATGCAAAAGGCGAACCGCTGGCGGTCTGCCTGAAGCGCGGTGCAATCGCAGCGGCTGAAGTGATCAGCCATTACGGCCCCCGCCCAGAAGCCGACATGCAAAAGCTGATGGCGGACAAGCTCGCTTAAGCGGGCGGGGCGGACCAAACCTGCTCTCGTGTCCCAGACAAAGATGCGCGAAACCGCCCGGCCAATGACCGGTCGATTTCGTCACGTGTTCAAATTTTCAACGCCGCAGGAAAAGCGAGGATAGCCAGGAGCGTTCCTCATATCCCATCGGCCTGATCGGGCCGAATTTTGCGCGTCTTGCTTCCGGGTCCAAAGGCCGCGCATTTGGCAGCCAGTTGTTGGTACCCTGGTTATGGTATCTCAACGAGGACATCATACCACCTTCGTTCTTGTTAAACTGAATGCGACCGTATGATTGTCGAATCCTGTTATACGCCGTTGTAGGGCGTGCCGGGAGGGGGTTGAGGTGTGTATTTTTCCACAGCCGGTCATGCGCCAAGGCTTGGGGCCAAGCGCCGATCCGAGCAACCTCGGTGAAATACCTAGGAAATCAGTCTAATAGGCAAAAGCCTTGTCACGCCCGCTCGCGCGCGACCTCGCGATAGCCAATATCGGTTCGATAAAATCCGCTTGGGAAGTGTATCTTTTTAGCCGCAGAATAAGCACTTGATTGCGCAGATGTGACGGATTTGTCCAACGCGGTGACGTTCAAAACCCTCCCGCCACTGGCTACGAGTCGCCCGTCACTTATCGATGTGCCGGCGTGAAAGACCTTCACCCCGCTAGATATCGATTCGGACAATTCGATCGTCCCGCCTTTCTCCGGCGTATCGGGATAGCCCTTGGCCGCCATCACAACAGTAAGAGCTGTTTGAGGATCAAATGCCAAGGCTTGGTCGTTCAATTGGGCAAGTTCGCCTTTTGCGCATGCCAGCATGGTGGCGACAAGATCGCCGTGATAGCGCATCATCAAAACCTGGCATTCCGGATCGCCAAAGCGGCAATTGTATTCAATCAGCTTTGGACCCTGGTCTGTCAGCATCAGCCCGGCGTAGAGTACCCCTGAATAGGGAGTGCCTTCTGCCGCCATCGTGCGCACAGTTGGCTCGATGATTTCCGCCATCACGCGGGCCTGCAATTCGTCTGTCAAAACTGGTGCAGGGGAGTATGCACCCATCCCGCCGGTATTAGGGCCGGTGTCACCATCACCCACACGCTTGTGATCTTGCGCTGTGCCGAACGGGATGATGGCTTCCCCATCAGTTAAAGCAAAGAAACTCGCTTCTTCGCCGCGCATGAATTCCTCGATCACAACTTCTGCGCCAGCTTCCCCGAACCGGCCTCCAAACATGTCCGACAATGCAGCTTCGGCGTCTTCACATGTTTCCGCAATCACAACGCCTTTGCCAGCCGCAAGCCCGTCAGCCTTAAGCACAAACGGCGCTTCAAATTTGGATAGCGCAGCAATTGCCTCCCCCAGCGAGGTGGTGCGGACATAGCCTGCAGTCGGAATACTTGCGCGTTCGCAAAGATCCTTCGTAAAGCCCTTGCTGCCTTCCAGCTGGGCCGCAGTTTTGGACGGTCCGAAAACAGGAACATCGTGCGCGCGCAGACTGTCGGCTAACCCCTCGACCAGCGGCGCCTCTGGCCCGATCACCACCAGACCGATGTCATGCTCTGCGCAAAAACCGGCCACCGCTGCATGGTCGCTTGCGTCCAGATTGACCAGCTCGGCTTCCTCCGCCATGCCCGGATTGCCAGGGCAAGCGTAGAGTTTGGAGGCGGTAG
>WTKI01000290.1 GCA_011524425.1 Altererythrobacter sp.
CGCGCGCGGTCTTGATCGCAGTTTCTACCGCTTCCGCGCCTGAATTGGTGAAAAAGACGGTGTCAGCAAAGGTGCTATCGACCAGCTGCTGAGCAAGCTTTTCGCCTTGTGGGCTGCCATACAGGTTCGAGACATGCATCAGAGTCTCTGCTTGCTCTTGGATCGCGGAGATTAGCCCCTCATGGCTATGGCCTAGCAAGTTGACCGCGATCCCGCTGGCAAAATCAAGGTAGCGCGTGCCGTCTTCATCGATCAGGTGACAATGCTCACCGCGCACAGGACGCACGCCGCACCGGGGGTAAACGGGCATCAGTGGGGAAATAGCCATAACAGCACCTCAATTCTCGAAATCAGCAAAAACTCAAAACCAAAGAGAAATGGCGCCCCCTGCCACATGGACCGGGGTCGCCATTTGCTCCGTTTAATTTGTCGCTTAGCCTCGGTCAAATTGCCGAAGCTGAGGCAGGTCAATCAACCTTGAACGGGCACGAGGTTGACCGCCGAGTATTTCCCTCGTCGGTCCACTTCGAGATCAAACTCGAACCGCTCGCCCTCATTGATGCCTTGCAAGCCCGAACGCTCAACCGCGCTGATGTGAACGAACGCATCAGGCTGACCATCATCACGCGTCAGGAAACCGAACCCCTTCATGGAATTGAAGAATTTGACGGTTCCGGTCGCTTTCTCGCCAGTCAATTCGCGTTGCGGTGCAGCGCTACGCGATTCGACAGCGATCACATCGCCCACAATCTGGATATCCTGAGCGGACACTTTGCCCCCGCGATCCACCAGATTGAATTCCAGCTCTTGTCCTTCAGCAAGGCCTTCAAGCCCTGCACGTTCAACTGCGCTGATGTGAATGAACACATCTTCGCCGCCAGTTTCCTGCTGGATGAAGCCAAAGCCCTTTTGGCTATTGAAGAATTTGACTGTGCCTTTGCCGGTGCCAACGACCTGTGCTGGCATGCGGTTGAAACCGCCACCACCACCTCCGCGTGGACCTCCGCCACCTGGGCCACCGCGAGAGTCGCCTCCGCCAAAGCGGTCGCCTCCGCCTCCGAAACGGTCTCCACCACCGCGGCCGCCGCGATCATCGCGCCCGCCACCAAAGCGATCATTGCCGAAATCAGAAGGTGGCTGATAACCGTCGCCACCAAAGGGATCGAAGCTGTCTTCGCCGAATCCGTCGCGCTTGTCACGTCCGCGTCGACGTCCTCTATCGTAACCCATAACTCAAAAAATACCTTATCATGCCGCCACAATATCCTTCACTCCAGACACAGGGACGGACTGCCGCGCCGGGTGCAAAACAGAGAAAGACTCAGAAGCTTTTTCTGCTCACACATCGCTAGTGATAGCGAAAAAAAACAGACTGAGCGAATATTTTAACACTGAAGGCAGTTATCGCGCAGGTTTGTGACATTTTGGCAAATGACAGGTTTGCTCTATGTAGCGCTGCAACAAGACGAACCTGCCGGATTTGCAGAAACTCCAGAAGAAGCGATCACCTTTTATGTCCGATTTCCGTGTATTGTCCGCTACTATGTTTGCAAGCCCACAAATCTCTCCGGAAGATCTTTTGAATGCTGCGAATGAAGGCGTGACACTCATCATAAACAACAGGCCCGATGGCGAAGCGCCGGAAGAGCCGCAAGGCGCTGAAATTGAGGCTGCGGCGCGTGCGGCTGGGCTAGATTATGTTGCGATCCCGATAGGACAGGCAGGATTTAGCGAACCTCAAGTACAAGCGCTTCAAGATGCTCTCGCTTCCTGCGACGGCAAAGCTTTGGGCTATTGCCGTTCCGGCACACGCTCCACATTTCTTTGGTCCTTGGCTCAAGCCCGGGAGGGTGTTGCTCCTGACGACATTGCGGCAGCAGCACAAGCGGCCGGGTATGATATTTCGCCAATTCGCCCTGCAATTGATATGTTCGCCGCCCAAGCGAAAAGCTAAGCGCTGCCCTTCGATCAAGCACGGTGGCTATTCCTACTGAGTTTTTGCAATTTGCCGGATCCCTCCTCGCTATCCTGTTGATCGCATGGCTCGTAAAGCGGTTGGGACTAGGGTCTCCGCCAAACTTAGCGGACGATGCTGGGGCGGCCCTAGCAGCAAGCGAAGTGGTTGATGGATTTAACGC
>WTKI01000167.1 GCA_011524425.1 Altererythrobacter sp.
TTTCAGCAAGATATCGGAATAATCGTCCTTATCCTCAAGGAAGCGCTTGGAATGTGGTTCAATACCGTGAATGCCGACAGCGAAGCCGCCGATCCAATCGCCATCGGGATCTATAAAGTCTGCCAAGCACATATTCGCCCTGTCACGGCTTTTCTTCACTTGCTGGCGAAGGAAAGGGAGCCGGACATTTTCTTCGCGGTTGACCCGGTGGATGATCACATCGTCGCGGCAATCATGGTCCCGCGCGCATGGCCAGAATCCTGCAACACCGCGCGCGGTCAGCCATTTTTCTTCGATGATCTGGTCGAGCATCGCATTGGCATCGTCGAACAATTGACTGGCGGTCTCGCCAACCACTTCGTCCTTCAAAATGCCGGGATAGGTTCCATGCAATTCCCAAGCACGGAAGAACGGTGTCCAGTCGATGTAATCGCGCAGATCCGCTAAATCCCAATCTTGAAAGTCATGCACGCCTGGTTGCAGCGGCGGCGCTGGCTTGTCGCTGAGATATGCATCGTAGAAATTCGCGCGTGCCTCGCTAAGACTAAGGAGCACGCTTTGGCCTTTGCCTGCACGCGCATCGCGGACTTTCACATATTCGCCTGCTGTCTCGCTCACGAAATCTTCGCGCTGCGTGTCTGACAGCAGTTTAGACGCAACGCCCACAGCGCGGCTCGCATCCAGCACATGGATCACAGGGCCTTCATAGCTCGGATCGATTTTCAGCGCGGTATGGACCTTGCTGGTGGTCGCCCCACCGATGAGCAGCGGCATGTTCATGTCGGCGCGCTGCATTTCTTCTGCAACAGTCACCATCTCGTCGAGCGAGGGCGTAATAAGGCCGGACAGCCCGATCATATCGGCTTGGTTGTCATTTGCGGATTTGAGGATGTCCTGCCACGGAACCATGACGCCCAAGTCGACCACTTCATAGCCGTTGCATTGCAGCACAACGCCAACGATGTTTTTGCCGATGTCATGCACATCGCCCTTCACCGTCGCCATGATAATCGTGCCTTTGGCTTTCGCGCCTTCCTCTTTCTCTGCTTCAATAAATGGGATGAGGTGCGCCACGGCCTTTTTCATAACGCGCGCTGACTTGACGACTTGCGGCAAGAACATCTTGCCGGAACCGAACAGATCGCCGACCACATTCATGCCGTCCATCAACGGGCCTTCGATGACTTCGATCGGGCGGCCGCCTGCTTCTTCAGTCGCGGCTCTCATGATTTCCGTGTCATCAACTATGTGAGCGTCGATCCCTTTGACCAGCGCATGCTCTAGCCGTTTTTCAACCGGCCAGCCGCGCCATTCTGCGGCTTGCTTGTCATCTTCCTTGGACTTGCCTTTGAAGCTCTCTGCTAGCTCTATGAGCCTTTCTGTAGCGCTTAGGTCACCTTTGACCTCCCGCATCAGGATGACGTCTTCACAGGCCTCGCGAAGGGTCGGATCGATCGTATCATACACATCGAGCTGGCCTGCATTGACGATCGCCATGTCGAGCCCTGCAGGGATCGCGTGATAGAGAAAAACCGAATGCATTGCGCGTCTTACGGTCTCGTTCCCGCGGAAACTGAAGGAAAGATTGGAAAGCCCGCCACTGGTCTTGGCATGCGGGCAAGCGGCTTTGATTTCCTGGCATGCCTCGATGAAATCCAGACCATAGCGGTCATGCTCTTCAATGCCCGTCGCCACCGCGAAAATGTTGGGGTCGAAGATGATGTCTTCGGGCGGAAAGCCAATACTTATCAGAAGTTTATAAGCGCGGGTGCAAATCTCGACCTTGCGCTCTTTAGTGTCCGCTTGCCCCGTTTCATCAAACGCCATCACAACAACAGCCGCGCCATAGGCCATGCATTTGCGCGCTTGATCCAGGAAAGCGTCTTCGCCTTCCTTCATGCTGATAGAGTTTACGATGGGCTTGCCGGAGACGCACTTCAGGCCCGCTTCGATCACTTCCCATTTGGAACTGTCAATCATCACGGGAACCCGCGCGATATCGGGTTCTGCTGCAATCAATTTGAGGAAGGTGGTCATCGCTTTTTCAGCGTCGAGCAAACCTTCATCCATGTTTACATCAATGACTTGCGCACCGTTTTCAACCTGCTGACGCGCAACTTCGACCGCCGCCGGAT
>WTKI01000037.1 GCA_011524425.1 Altererythrobacter sp.
GCGATCGGCATCGTCCCGCAAGACAGCGTGCTGTTCAATGATACGCTGCGCTACAACATCGCATACGGCAGCGACGATGCAAGCGAAGACGATGTGCTGCGCGCCGCGCGCGATGCGGCAATCCTACCGTTTATTGATGCGCAGCCAAATGGCCTTGAAACCGAAGTGGGCGAGCGCGGCCTCAAATTGTCAGGCGGCGAGAAGCAACGCGTGGCGATCGCCCGCACTCTAATCAAGAACCCGCCCATCCTTCTGCTGGATGAAGCCACCAGCGCATTGGACAGCCGGACGGAACAAGACATCCTCGCGACATTGCGGCGCATTGCAAAGGACCGCACAACCATCGCCATCGCACACCGGCTTTCCACCATCGCTGATGCCGATCAGATTCTGGTGCTTGACCAAGGCCAATTGGCTGAGCGCGGAACGCATTCAGAACTGCTCGCAATGCAAGGTCTGTATGCTGATATGTGGGCTCGCCAGCAGGCAGAAAACGAAGACAGCGCTTGAATAGGTATCCGCCAGCCTTGCATTGTGCGGCGCAGCAAGTATGGCGCGAGGCCAATAGATAAGCGCGCAGTTCTCTCCTTATTTTTCGCGCGTATCCAGAATAGGAATTACACATGATCGATACAGCCGCGCTTCGGCGTGACTGGCTCGCGAACCCGCGCGCTGAAATCCTCGCTGGCATTGTTGTCGCGCTGGCATTGATCCCCGAAGCCATTGGCTTTTCCATCATTGCAGGGGTCGATCCACGCGTTGGGCTGTATGCATCGATCACTATTGCGATGGTGATCGCTTTTACCGGCGGTAGGCCGGGGATGATCTCAGCAGCCACAGCGGCGGTCGCAGTGGTTGTTGTCCCGCTCGTGCGCGATCATGGCGTCGAGTATTTGTTCGCAGCGACAATCCTGATGGGTATCTTCCAAGCGATAGCGGCGGTCTTGCGGCTCGACCTGCTCATGCAATTCGTCAGCCGCAGCGTCATCACAGGCTTTGTCAACGCGCTTGCGATCCTGATTTTCATGGCGCAGCTGCCGCAACTGATCGATGTGCCCTGGGTCACTTATCCGCTGATCGCAGGAGCGCTTGCGATCATTTATCTGCTACCACGCCTGACGACCGCGGTGCCCTCACCGCTTGTCGCAATCATTGTGCTGGGCTGCATTACCATTGGGCTCGACATGGAAGTCAACACAGTCAGCGATATGGGCGAGTTACCGGAAGGCTTGCCATTCTTCATAATACCTGACGTCCCGCTTACATTGGAAACACTGAAGATCATCGCGCCTTATTCCGCGACGATGGCCGCCGTGGGTTTGCTGGAAAGCCTGCTCACCGCGCAAATCGTCGACGACATGACGCACACCAATTCCGACAAGCGCCGCGAAAGCGCAGGCCAGGGTGCAGCCAACATCATCACTGCCTTTTTCGGCGGCATGGGAGGCTGCGCAATGATCGGTCAGTCAGTGATCAATGTCACGAGCGGCGGGCGCGGGCGCTTGTCTACGTTCACAGCTGGTCTGACTCTGCTGGTCCTTTTATGGCTGCTCGGCCCTATTGTCGGCCAGATCCCCATGGCCGCTTTGGTCGCTGTCATGATTATGGTCAGCATCGGCACGTTTAGCTGGAACTCGATCCCGAACCTGCGGCGGCACCCTTGGCAGAGCTCCGTTGTCATGGTCGCAACGGTCATCGCCGTTGTCGCAACGCACAACCTAGCGCTGGGCGTGTTGGTGGGCGTTGTGCTCTCCGGCATCTTCTTCACGCAAAAGGTGATGAGCATGTTTTCCATCGTGCGCCACCGCGAAGGCGACACAGCGATCTACACTGCTACGGGCCAGATTTTCTTCGCCAGCGTTGACCGCTTTACCGCAGCGCTTGGCCCTGAAAGCACCCAACCTGACCCAGCCGATCATGTCGTGATTGACGTGTCCGCAGCGCATTTCTGGGACATTTCAGGCGTCGATGCGCTGGATAAGGTGGTTGAGCGTATGCGCCGCAACGGTCGCAGCGTAGAAGTGCGCGGGCTTAATCGGGCGAGCGCAGACTTAGTCGACAAATATGCGTTGACGGATAAGACCGGGGTGGAGATCGGTCTCGCCCCGCATCCCTAGGTTCTAGAGGATATATT
>WTKI01000375.1 GCA_011524425.1 Altererythrobacter sp.
TCATTGACCACATAGCTGCCGTCCGTCGGTGCCTGCATCACGCGCACCATGTTCCAATCGGCATCGAGCTCGTCTGCCAGCATCTGCGCAAGCACAGAATGAACACCCTGGCCCATCTCGCAGTGCGGTACGATTGCAGTGATGATATTGTCAGCGTCAATCTTGACCCAGCTATTGACGAGCTCCTCGCCAGCTCCGCCGGCGACAATCGGCTTAAGTTTGCCTACCGGATTGCCTGGCCTCACGCCAACCCCGATCAGCAAAGCACCGCCGGCGAGCACGCCTGCACCAATAAAACCGCGCCGGGTCCATTTTGCAGCGCGTGATCTTTGCGGTTTGTCGCTTTCAATCGTGCTCATGCTGCATCTCCCTCTGCCTGAGAGGGTTCGATGCCAGCGGCCACTTTAATAGCTCTGCGGATACGGGTGTATGTTCCACAGCGGCAAATGTTGCCGGACATGGCTGCGTCAATGTCGTCATCGCTGGGCCGGGGATTATCGCGCAGCAAAGCGGTAGCCGCCATGATCTGGCCAGACTGGCAATAGCCACATTGCGGGACTTGCTCGCTGACCCAGGCTTGCTGAACCTTGCTGAGTTCCCCTTCAGGTCCGGCAATGCCTTCAATGGTTGTTACATTGCGCCCTTCAGCGACAGAGACAGGGGTCGAGCAGCTGCGAATAGGCTCGCCATCCAGATGCACTGTGCAAGCACCGCATTGCGCGATGCCGCAGCCAAATTTGGTCCCGTTCATGCCAAGCGTTTCGCGCAGCACCCAGAGGATCGGCATATTGGGATCGACCTCGATTGATACCGTATTCCCGTTCAATGTGAATTGCGCCATGGCTTTGCCTCTTTGGTCTGCAGCAGGGCCTTATCCCAGACTGCCCTTCAGTTTCAAAGCGCAATCTATCGAATATGGTTCCCGTTTGAAAGGGAGAGGGCCTTGGCAAGTGTGATAGTCATCAGACATTGCTGAAGTCTGGAGCATAGAGATGTGAGGCCGACCAGACGCTGGCCTGGCAGCATTCGAATCAGAAAATTTGCAGGTCCATGAAACGATCAAATTGTGAAGCTCGGTAAGGTTTGCCGAGAAATTAATTTTTGCCTCAAGACGCTCTGCGCAGCGCGTTTACTTCGCGTTAAGGACTGTTAAGCGGGCAGGCTGCGGCCTTCGGACAAATCGGCAGAATTCCGCGCGCTCGAGGGCAAATTGCGAAGTTCTTACTAAATTAACCAAGCTACTGAACCTCGTTTGAGGAGGAGTGCGGGTAGAACGCTTCCCATGGATTTGAAGCCACAGCGCTTCGCACAAAGATTTTTGGGAATGCAATGATGAAGACCTATTTGGCCCTAAGCACTGCCTCCGCAGCGATCGCGTTATCGCTGCCAGGCGCTGCGCTTGCGCAAGAAGAAAGCGGCAGCGCATCGACGGTTCTGGTGCAACAGGATGCTTCTATTGCGCACACGCAGGAAGCGGCTCTTGCTGTATTAGGTTCTGCAGAAGCTCACGAGGCAGCAAGCGCTGCAGTTGTTCGGCCCTTGGAAGTGACTGCTGACGAGCTTTCGCCCAATTACCGTGACATCAATCCCTTTTACCGCGACATCACTGCATTCTATCGCGACATCAATCCTTTCTACCGTGACATCAACCCGTTCTATCGCGACATCAATCCCTTCTACGGCAACATCAACCCGTTTTACGGCGACATCGTGGCGTTCTGGGGGCATATCAACCCGTTCTATCGCGATATCGTTGCGTTTGATCAGCAGTTCCTAGAGTCGCTTAGCGACTTTTGGGCGACGACGACTGAAAGCTGGATTGCAACCGATGCGGCATGGGCCGCTGCCGGCGATGACCAGCGAGCACTTGCGAGCATCCAGTCTGAGTTGAACGCGCTTATTGCCGCTTCCGAAGCACAATTTGGTGAACGGTTTGAAGCAGAAGAAGGCGGATCCTTTGCTGAGGATTTTGCTGCGGTACTTTTGGCCCGCCATGGTATCGATTTGAACGATCCGGCATCGCTGGCAAATTTCACTGCAGCGCAACGTGCAGAGTTTTCCTCGACTGGCATGACAGCCTGATGGGTTATTCCGGCGTCGATCACGTCGACCACTGGATGGGCCTGATCAACTG